>CAMCFL010000219.1 GCA_945873715.1 Akkermansia muciniphila | reverse complement strand
GGAAGAGCGTTTTCCCCTGCTGGTGTACGAGGAGGAGCGGTTCGGCAACTTCACTGCCCGGGTCCGGTTCCAGATCACCGGCGGTGCGGTCGAGCAGATGGCCGGACTGGCCTTCCGCATGCAGGATGAACGGAACTTCTACGTCGTCCGCCTCAGTGCCCTGGGCTCGAACCTCCGCTTCTACAAATTCGTCAACGGCGAGCGCTCCGCTCCGATCGGACCGGACTACCCGATCGCGAAGGGCGAGTGGCACGAACTGACGATCCAGTGCGAGGGCAACCGCATCGAGATCTCCGTTGATGGCAAGGCCGCCATGCCCAGCCTCACCGACAACTCGCATCCGACGGGCAAGATCGGGTTCTTCACCAAGTCGGATTCGCAGGCCTACTTCTCGGATTTCAAGATCGACTACAGACCCCTCGAATCGTTGGCCGTCGCCATGCTCCGGACCTCCCTCGAGGAGAATCCCCGCCTCATGGACCTGCAGATCCTCGGACGTCAGCCCGGCTCTCAGAAGCTCGAAGTCCTCGCCGCCAAGTCGGCGGCGGACATCGGGCGGGCGGCCAGCGAGACCGAGTCCAAGGTCTGGGCGGAGAACCGGCCGTACTACGCCCGCACCAAGACCGCGGCGATCGTGACCCAACCGCTCCACGATCGGAATGGCGAGGTCCTCGGCGTCGTGCGTTTCGGACTCAAGCCCTACGCGGGTCAGATGGAAGCCGCCACGGTCGGACGCGTCCTGCCGATCCTGAAATCGATGGAGCAACGGGTCGGGGCGTCCAAGGATCTGTTCGAGTGATGGAGAGCGATGCCGCACGCCGGGATGTGGCTCCACGAATCCACGGATCCACGTGGGGCAGGCCCGCCCACATCATCCATTCCGCGTCGACAGCGGCAGGGGTTTGACCGAAGACGGGCCGCAACTTCGTCCCAGACGGGGACGGAATCGGTCGATGTGCGTGGCGTCGTGGCGTCGTGGATGCCTGCTTCGCATCTCCCTCCACCATTTCAAGGCGCGGCGACCAGGGGAGCAGTGACCCGGTCCAACTCCGCGCGGGTCAGGGGACCCAGGTAACGGGCGACGAACCGGCCCTGACGATCGATCACATAAGTGGTCGGGATGGGTCCCTCAGCACCGAATCCAGCAGACATCTCGCCACTCACCATTCCCACCGGATAGGCCAGGCCGTTGCGGCGGACGAAGTCGCGGACGCCCTCGGTACCGGTTTCGTCCACGGAAACGCCGATCACCGAGACCCGGTCGTTGGTGTGGGCGAGATGGAAGGCATTGAGGTCGGGAAGTTCCCGGATGCAGGGCGGGCACCAGGTGGCCCAGAAATTGACCACCAACACCTGCCCGGTGAACTGGCTGGAGGTGAGGAGTCCTCCCGACACATTGGTGATCGACCAGGCCGGAGCGGGTGCGGGAACGATGGGAACCGCCTGAAACCCGCCGCCCGATCCCGGACGGAGCGTCCACAACAGGATCACCACCGCGCAGATGATGATCCCAAGGCGGGACCACCACCGCGGACGGGTGGCACCCGAATCAGGAGGCGAAACGGAGGAGGAGGGCGTCGAGACCGGCATGGTTGAGGGAGAGGTGGGCTTCGCGGCGGACAATGGGTTTGGCGTGGAAGGCGACACTGAGGCCCGCCAGTCGCATCATCTGGAGATCGTTGGCACCATCTCCGATCACGATGGCGGCCGAAGTGGGGCATCCGAGGGCGTCACAGGCCGCCTGGACCCGATTCGCCTTGGTCGTGGCATCGACGATGTCGCCTTGAACCTGACCGGTGAGGCGGTCATCGACGATCTCGAGGGTGTTGGCGAGCGTGTGGTCGAGGCCCAGTCGTTGGCGAAGGCGTTCGGTAAAAAAGGTGAATCCACCGGAAACCAGCAAGGTGGTCCAACCGGCGGCGCGGGCTGCGGCGAGGAGATTCTCCGCACCCGGCGAGAGACGGAGCCGTTCCTGGTAGACCCGTTCCAACGCTTCGACCGGGAGTCCCTTGAGCAGGGCGACGCGCTGGCGCAGCGACCCTTGAAAATCGAGTTCCCCGCGCATGGCGGCGGTCGTGATCGCCGCTACCTGCGGTTTTAACCCGGCCAGATCGGCAATCTCGTCGATGCACTCGATGGTGATCAGGGTCGAGTCCATGTCCATCGCCAGCAATCGGAACTGCGATCGGTGCAGGACGGGATGGAGGAAAAACGCATCGAGCCCGGCCGCCTGCGCCTCCTCGACCCGTCCGGGGACCTCCTCGACTTCGGTCAGGCGGAGCGCGTCCGCGGCGATCCGATGGGCGTGGGTGGCTCCACACCGATGCTGCCAGGCCCCGGCGTCGATGGGGGATCCAATGAGAACGAGTTCCGACATCAAGAGCCTAGGATGCGCGGGGAACCGGCCGGAATTGAAGGTGAAAAAGAATTTCGAACCTTTTGTCTCCCGATGCGTATCACCCTTCAAGAACGCATGAAGTTGCCCTTCCAGGCCAGCGACGAACAGGTGATGTGGCGGGTGCAAGCCGCCGCGGATGCCGTCGCGTTCGCCGAGTTGGTGCGACGCTGGGAGAAGCCCATCCAGCGGCTCTGCGCGCGGATGACCGGCGATGTGCATCGGGCCGAGGACCTGTCGCAGGAAGCCTTCACACGCGTCTTTTCCCGGCGGCAGGATTTTGTCTCCACGGCCCGCTTCTCGACCTGGTTGTGGCGGATCGCAGTCAACCTCTGCCACGACGAACTGCGCCGCCGCCACCGCCGGGCCGAAGTGGCGCTGGACACGGACGACGGAGGATCAGGTGAGACCTCCCCCCGTCGGGACGAACCGGCCGCAACGGGTCAGGCACCCGATGAATCGCTGCACTCCCTGGAGCGCGCTGAGTGGGTGCGTCGTGCCGTGCTCAGTCTTCCCGAACATTACCGGGCGGTCGTCGTCCTGCGACACTACGAAGGACTGCGGTTTGCGGAGATCGCAGAGGTGCTTGGCATTCCCGAAGGCACCGTCAAATCCCGGATGGCCGAAGGCCTCTCCCAGCTGGCGGGGCGCATCCGTCCTGAAAACTTCTGATTCCAAGGAAACCCATGACTCATCCCACGCCGGAAGAATGGATGTCCTGCCTCTACGGTGAGGCGGACCCGCGAGTTCAAGCTGCTGCTGCGGCGCACCTGGAGGTGTGTCCGGAGTGCCGGGAACAGGTCGCCCGATGGAAGTCGGCCCAGGCGTTGTTGGGCGAGGATCGAGCCACTCTGGTGCCGGCCTCGCGGCGTCGTGGAGCAACGGCCTGGGCACAGGCCCGCCCGCTGCTGGCAGCGTCGGTCCTCCTCGCCGCCGGTTTCCTTGCCGGCCGTCTCGCCGGCCCTTCGCGAGCCGAGATGCGGGAGGAACTGGCACAGGCCCGCACCCAGATCGAGGCCGATCTCCGGGTCGCCTACCGGCCCAACCTCGAAGGGATCGCGAGCGCCGCCGCGGGGGCGGTTGCCGCCGAGAACCGCCGGTGGCAGGACGAGATCACGGCCCAGTGGGCGGCAGCCCGGCTCGAAGACCGGGCAGGGGTGCAATCCCTGCTGCGACGCCTGGAAGCCCGCCAGGAGGTGGACCGCGCCGCCGTCCAGGCGGGGTTGATCGGTCTCGCCCGCTACACCGGTTCCGGCTTCCAACAGGCGGAGTCCCAGTTCCATCAGCTTTCTCAGACAAAATGGTCACAACCCGGGCTCAACCCCGATGAACGTTCCCTGACTCCGTCGATTCCATGAAGACTCCATCAAGAAGCCTCTGTCTCGCATTGGTACTGGCATTGGCCGGTTCCGCCCACGCTGCCCAGGCGCGCGTTCGCTCGCCTCGCCCGGCACCGCCAATCCCGGCCACCGTGGATCCTTCGGCCGAAGCGCCCGAGCCGCCGGAACCCGCCGAGTTGCCGGAACCCCCTGAACCGCCCGAGTTGCCGGACATCGCCGCGGGCGCCGGGGTGGGTGAAGAAATGGGGGCAGCGATCCAGATGCAGGTCGAGCGCGCCCGAAGGGATGCGGAACGCCACATGCAGAGCCTGAACAGCGGCCTGGCTCGGATGCAGCACAACTTCAACGGATCCTTCATCAGTGCCGGCGGACCCCAGTCCTTCCGGGCACTGGTTTTGCCGGGGGCAGACGGCGTCCAGGACATGGCCGGAATCAAGGAGGAATTGGTCATCATGGGCCGCGTTCTGGAGAAGGGCCTGAACCTGGAGTCGGAGCGTCGGGGCAACCCGTTCCGCTTCGAGTTTGGCAGCGTGCAGTGGGGTGGAAGGAACGACCTCGACGCCCTCTACCTTGACGGTTACGGCGCGATCTTCCTGCTGGAAGTGGACTATCCCCTCGTCGCCGGCGCGGCGGTCCAACCCGAGAAGCCGGCCGCTGCGGCTCCCAAGGATGACGCGTGGTCCAAGGCGCGCCGCGAGGTTCGAGGGGAGCCTGATCCGGATGAACCGTCGGAATCGCCGGAGGGAGTCTTCCCGCGACCCGACCCGAAGCCCTTCGATGCCGCCCGCGTCGAGGCGCTGCGGGGTCGCCTCCTGGCGGCCCTTCAACAAGCCCACCACCTCCAATGCGTCCGGGACGGAGAGACCGTCACCCTGGTGGTCTCGGGATCTTCCTCCGGCAATCCGCTCGTCCGCCGTGTCCGAAACCGTTCCAACGCCGGCGGACCTCCGGGACCGGACATTCGGGTTCGCGAGGCGCGCGTCGAAGGACCCGGTGCCCGACCGGGAACGGTCATGACCTTGCGGGTGAAGAAGACCGATCTGGAAGCCCTGCGATCGGGGCGGATCACCGCCGAGGAATGGGCGAAGAAAGTGACCGTTTTGACGCGATCGGACGCGGGTGCGCGACCCCGGCCGTGACTCCGGTGGGAGGCCGCCTGCCCTCAGGAGGCGACCCGGGGGCTTCGGAAGGACGGGTTCTACGAGTCCATCAAGGCCAGCCTCAGGAGCTTCGGACTTGCAGAGCTTGTCCCTGCGGGGAGATTTCTTTCCCTTTCTCGTTTCGCCAAATCCGATTCCTGAACGCGTCAGGGTTTGCCCTTGCCAAGCCTGCGCTGCCCCGGTGTAAATGCCGGGACTATGCATCGTTGTCTTCCCAAATCCCTCATCCTCGCTGCACTGGCAGTCGGGAGTGCCGCTGGCGTTGCCCGCGGCCAAACCCTCTTTCTCGATACCTTCGAGGCGGATTCATCGGCCGACTGGAACCTCCACGTGGGTTCCTTTACGCCCGGCGACACCGACTACCGCGTCGATTGGGCCTTCGACTACAGCACCCAGCCCTACAACTTCTTCTCCAGCCCGGCCGCGTTCGAGCCCGAGGCGCGGATGGTCCCACCGGCACCGGGCGGCACCGGCACCAAGGGCGTCAAGCTGACCGTCAACAAGGACGACATCGGCGCGCGCATCGTCGTCAGCCTGTATCCCAAGAACCGGGACTTCAGCGGCAATTTCGTGCTGAAGATGGATCTGTTCATGAACCACGGCTCCTGGGGTGACACCGGCGGCGGCACCACCGAGAACGCGTGGTTCGGCATCAACCACCTCGGCACCGGACCCAGTTGGGCCACCTTCGCCGGAAACGGGCTTTCGACCCTGTTCGTTCCCCCGATTGCCGGCGCGACGACCAGTGACGGTCTGTTCTTCACGGTCGATGGCGACGGTGGTGGCGCGAAGGATCTCTGGGCGCTGGCCGGCGTCGCAGGTTCCAAGCCCACCGTCCTCTACGGCGACGCGGGCGGGATCCTGGATCTCGACAAGGACTTGGTTCCCGATCACGGCGATGAACAGGGCAACTTTCTGGGAGCCTTCCCGTCACCGCCCTTCGAAGCCCAGGGCATGCTCGGCAAACGCTGGGTCCCGATCGAAGTCTGGCAGGTCGATGACCTGATCACCCTCAAGCTCAACGGGCAGGTCTTTGCCCAGTACACCAACACGAGCCCCTGGAAGTCGGGCACCGTGATGATCGGCTACTCCGATCTCTTCAATTCCATCGCCACGGCACTGGACGAGGCCTGGGTGATCTTTGACAACGTCCGGGTCGAACGCGTCCGCAAGGTGGTCGTCGATACGGCGGACAACGCCAGCACCGGCGGCGACG
>CAMCFL010000218.1 GCA_945873715.1 Akkermansia muciniphila | reverse complement strand
AGGAACCGATTCACTTGCAATCCACAAGTATTACACTTGCACTCAGCAAGCATGATGCTTTTATTTCGCAAGCATGCAGCGCACGACTGTTTCCCTCCCAATCCTCGCTCCCCCAGGCGCAGGGCTCCCCCGCCCCGAGTTGTTCTTCGCCCGCCTGATCTTCGGCTGGACCCGATGGCGTTCCGACCGTCGCCGGGCCACGGCCAACTTCTCCGCGCAGCGCGATGCCATCCTGCAACAGGTCCGCACCTGCAACCCCGCCGATGCCACCCAGCGGGTCTTGATCCAGCGACTGCGCGGACTGGAGGACAGCAGCCGCCATTGGTCCGTCGCCATGACCCTCGACCATCTGCGGATCGTGAACCTCGCCTGTGCGGGAGTGATCGAAGCGCTTGCCGCCGGTCGTATCCCACCGGGAACCGCCAGCACCGCCACCGTCAAGCCACAGGCGGACGTGGACCTGTCGGTGGTCACCGCCTTCGATCAATCCTGCCGCACTTTCCGGGAGACCGTGGCCGCAGTCCCCGAGTTGGCGACGGAGCTTCGATATGCGCACCCGTGGTTCGGTCCACTGGACGCCGCCGGATGGCATGTCATGGCGGGTTTCCACATGAACCTTCACCGCCGTCAGATTGAACGGATCGTCGCTGGGCTCTGATGTCGTCGAAGTGGCAACCGCCCCTCTCGGAGCACAATGGGGTGAGCACAATGGGGTCGCATCCATATTCTTGACTATTGCGGACTCGACCGTCCCCGATCCCGATGGCCAACCTCAAATGTCAACAATACGGACGCGACCCCATTGAGGCTCTCGAAGGACATGTCGGCCGCATCTCCGCGCTGGCCTATCAACGGCGCGGTCACCTGCTCGCCTCCGGAGCGCAGGACGCCAGCGTGATGTTCTGGAACGCTGGGAAATCCTAGACGCCCATCCGTCAGATCCGCCTGGCCTCGGCCGTCACCGCCCTGGCCGTCGCCCCGAACGACCAGTGGCTCCTGGCCGGTTGCCACAACGGTGACCTCGCGCTGATCCGATTCCCGGTCTGATCACTTCAGCGGGAGCAACCAAGCTCCCAGCAGGACGACCCCGAAACCCACGCACCCCATCAGCGTCATCATGACACTGGCGCTCCGCAAGGTTTCCAACTCGGTCATGCCTGACATCCGTCCGATGATCCAGAACCCGCTGTCGTTCATCCACGGAACCGGCTTGGAACCGCAACCCACGGCGAGCGCCAGGTAGACCGGATGGAACGGCAACGGCGTGGCCAGGGCCACCGGTGCCACCACGCCTGCCGCCGTCAGCATCGCCACCGTGGCGGAGCCTTGTGCGATCCGGACCAGTGCGGTCACGCCAAACGCGGCCAAGAGCAATCCAAAGCCACCGCTCCCAGAAAGACCGGAGAGGCGCGCCGCCACGTCGGTCTGCCGAAGTGCCGCGCCGAAGGCACCCCCTGCCGCCGTGATCAGGAGGATGACACCGCCGCTCGACACCGCCGCACCCAGTGCCGTCTTGATGGGGGCCCAACGCCACGAATGGCTGCGGACCAGCAACAGCACCGCGACGGCGGTTCCCAACAACAGGGCCATGGAACCCTGCCCGAGGAACTCGACGATCTGAAGGCCTTCGGCGGATCCCGGCGCTAGCGCCCGACCCGTTTCCGCCAGGGCGATCAGCGTCAGTGGGAGAACGATCGGAAGCACCGCCCACGCCAGTGGCGGCAGTTGACCGGTGAACCCGGGAGCGGGACTGGCACTCCCGTCCCCGCCGACGAACTCTCCCCGCAGGGCCAACGGCCACCGCCGATTCGCCCAGCGCGCGTACAGGAAACCCACGACCACCGTGATCATCCCCACCACGGTCCCTCCCATCATCATCACCCCCAGCGAAACCCCGAACTCCCGCGCCGCGAACAAGGGCCCCGGCGTCGGTGGGACCAGCGAATGGGCCATCGTTGCCCCGGCCACGATCGACAGGGTGTACAACAGGAAGTTCCGCCCTGTCTTCACTGCCAGACCGCGCCCCAACGGCATCAGCAGATAGAAGACGGTGTCGAAGAACACCGGAATGCCCAGCAGGAAGGCACTGCTGGCCAGCGCCTGCGGTGCCCGACGTTCCCCGAACTGTTCCTGGATCCACTGGACAATCCGGATGGCCGCACCGCTCTGGGTGAGGCAGTCCCCGATGATCGACGCCAGGAGGATCAGCAACCCGATCGAACCACAGGTCGCACCGAATGCCTCGCCCACCCACTCGAGCGGATGAATCCGGCTCTTCTCCAGAGACTGCTTCCAGAGCGACGCATCCATCAGGCCAAGCCCGGGCAAGCCCACCGGGAGCGTCCCCGGCGATTCAAATGATCCGGTTGATCTCCCCGCATCTCCCGTCACTCCCACTTCCGCCAGCGGATGCACCCCGCCGGCATCCCTCCGGAAGAGGACGGCGGGACCCGTGGGCAGGGACGAACCCGTCGGGGCGGTCAGCGTGTACTTCCCGTCGCCGCCACCGAGCACCACGATCGTCGCCCTGCTGCGCAGCGCCTGTCCGTGCCGAACCGTCACCGGCGTCAGCAGGACCACCACCAGTGCTCCCAGGAGCAAGGCCAGGAATGCCGGAAGCCGAAACCCCAGGAGGCCGGCGATCATGACGGCCGTGCCCAGCAGCACGATGAGAAGGGGATCCACGCGCCGATGACACCCCAAGCAATTGACCCCGTCGAGCCGGCAGCGAAAGCACCGCGGCGATACTGCCCCCAATGCACGACGCAGATGCTCGGACGGATGAGAAGTACGAGACCGGGAATGGCATCCACGAATCCACGGATCCACGCTGGCTCAACCGATCGGGAACGTGGATTCGTGGATTCGTGGATGCCAACCCGGTTCCCAAGCCGGGGCAGTGCCAAGATGCGCCCCTGCGTCGCCTACGGCCGCCGCCGCGATTGCATCGTTGGCAACGGCTCCCCTACGGTTTCGCCCACACGCCATGTCCGCTCCCCGCAAACGTCCGGAAGAACTCCGCAGCCATCGTTGGTTCGGACCCGATGACCTCCGCTCCTTCGGGCATCGGTCGCGCACCAAGCAGATGGGGTTTGATTCCGAAGATTTTTCCGGGAAACCGGTGATCGGAATCCTGAACACATGGAGCGACCTCAACACCTGCCACACGCATTTCCGCGAGCGGGTCGAGCAGGTAAAACGGGGGGTGTATCAGGCGGGCGGATTTCCGGTCGAACTTCCCGTGCTCTCGCTCAGCGAGCAGTTCATGAAGCCCACCTCCATGTTCTATCGCAATCTGACGGCGATGGAGGTGGAGGAGACTCTCCGCTGCCATCCCATCGACGGAGCCGTGCTGATGGGCGGGTGCGACAAGACGGTCCCCGCCCTGCTGATGGGGGCGTTCACCATGGACCTGCCCTGTCTCTTCCTGCCGGCCGGTCCGATGCTCAAGGGACGTTGGCGGACGGAGACCCTGGGAAGCGGGAGCGACGTGTGGAAGTACTGGGCCGAACGTTGCGCCGGCAAGCTGAGCTGCGACGCCTGGCAGGAGCTGGAGGACGGCATCGCACGATCCCCCGGCACCTGCATGACGATGGGTACCGCTTCGACCATGGCCTGTGTGGTGGAAGCCTTGGGATTCATCCTTCCCGGCGCTGCCACGCTTCCCGCCGTCCATTCAGCCCACGCACGCATGGCCGCCCAGTGCGGACGTCGGAGCGTCGAGATGGTCTGGCAGGACGTGAAGCCCTCCACCCTGCTCACCCGCGAATCCTTCCTCAATGCCATCACCACCCTGATGGCCATCGGCGGTTCCACCAACGCCATCGTCCACCTGATCGCCATGGCCGGTCGCGCCGGTCTCAAGCTTTCCCTGACCGACTTCGACGACATCGCCCGGACCACCCCCGTGCTGGCCAATCTTCGTCCCGCCGGAAAATACCTGATGGAAGACTTCCACGATGCCGGCGGCGTCCCCGCCCTGCTCGGACGCCTCCGCGATCGACTGCATCTGGAGTGCCGGACGGTCTCCGGTCAGACGCTGGGCGAGGTGCTCGAGGGCGCCGAGGTGTTCGGCGAGGAAGTCATCGTCCCACGCGAATCACCCCTGTCGTCCGAAGGAGGCATCGCGGTGTTGCACGGCAACCTGGCACCCGATGGGTGCGTCATCAAACCCACGGCCATGGAACCGAGGTTCCTCCGGCACACCGGTCCCGCACTCGTCTTCCGCAATTACCCCGATCTCAAGGCGCGCATCGATGATCCCGATCTTCCCGTGACGGCCGACACCGTGATCGTCCTCCAGAATGCCGGCCCGATTGGCGCCCCCGGAATGCCGGAGTGGGGGATGCTGCCGATCCCCAAAAAGCTGCTCCAGGCCGGCGTGCGCGACATGGTCCGGATCTCCGATGCCCGGATGAGCGGCACCAGCTATGGCGCCTGTGTCTTGCACCTGGCGCCGGAGTCCGCCATCGGCGGTCCGCTCGCCCTGGTGCAGGACGGAGACCAGATCGAACTCGACGTCCCGGGGCGACGCCTCCATTGGCACGTGCCCGCCGAGGAGATCGACCGCCGGCGCGCCGCATGGAAGCCCGCGGAACCGCGCTTTGCCCGCGGGTACGGCCGTCTCTTCGTCGAGGAGATCACCCAGGCCAATGAAGGGTGCGACTTCAAGTTCCTGCATCACGGTCCGCCCACGCCCGAGCCTGAGATCTTCTGAACCCAATCCCTCCCTTGCCATGGACACCCGCCCACTGACATCCGCTCGCCTCGCCTCGTCGGTCATCGCCGTTCCTCCCCTTGCCCGGGGTGCCGACGAACGCGTGAGTCAGGCCGAGAACACCCGCCTCATCCGACATATCGAATCCGGCGGAGTGAACCTCCTGCTCTACGGCGGCAACGCCATCTTCTATCACCTTCGCCCGAGCGAATACGCCACCGTCCTGACCCAACTCGCCGAGGCGGCGGGTCCCGGAACCGTGGTCATCCCTTCCGCCGGACCTTCCTACGGCGTTTCGATGGATCAGGCTGAGATCGCCCGGGAGTTCTCCTTCCCCACCGTGATGGTCCTTCCACATCAAGGCCTGAACACCTTTGCCGGCGTGGAAACCGGACTCCGCCGCTTCGCCGAGAAGTACGGGCGTCCGATCGTTGTGTACGTGAAACAGGAGGGATACGTGACGCCGCGGGAAGTCGCCCGTCTGGTCAACGACGGCTGCGTCTCGTGGATCAAGTACGCCATCGTCCGCCCTGATCCCGCGGAAGATCCGTTCCTCCAGGAACTGCTCCAGCAGGTCCCTGCCTCGATGATCGTCAGCGGGATCGGGGAACAACCGGCGCTCGTCCATCTGCGCGACTTCCGGATCAATGGCTTCACCAGCGGCTGCGTCTGTGTCGCTCCCCGTCTATCCACCCGTTTCTTGGCGGCGATCACCGCCGGGGACTGGGCGGAGGCGGAACGGATCCGAGCGATCTTCAAGCCATTGGAAGACCTCCGGAACCGCATCAATCCCGTGCGCGTCCTGCACGAAGCGGTCCGACTCAGCCAACTGGCCGATACCGGCCCGATCCTCCCGCTACTCAGCGGGCTTACGGAAGAACAGGCGGACCTCGTCAGCCGAACCGCCCGCGAGTTGCTTGCGTTCAATTGAGAGCGGACTTCCCGGCCCGGTTCACGGCTTGTCCACGGTCAGACACCAGAACGAGGGAGGACCTCGTCACCTCGTCACCTCCGGTTTCGGGCGAGACTCCCACTCCATGGGAACGCACCCCGACCCACGCGAGTTCCCCGCCACTCCCCAAATGCGCCTGCTTCCATTGGCACCTCGTGGGAGCCGACGTCAGGAGACTCTGACTTCCACTCGACCCACCCCGGCCCACGCACGTTCCGCGCCCAATTGAAGTGAGCCTCGTGAAGGCACAATGGGGTCGCGTCTATATTGTTGACTATTGACGACAGGACCGCGTTCCACCGAGGTGGACGCACCCAAATGTCAACAATACGGACGCGACCCCATTGAAGCGGTAGGGCGTCAGGGCTTCGGAGTTTCGCTTTTGAAGGAATCCGACCAGTGGCTGGTGAAGAACTTCTTTTCGGTCGGGAGCGGCGTGCTTGCCGTGCCCAGGATGGGACGCAGTGCCGTGGTCATCTGAAG
>CAMCFL010000217.1 GCA_945873715.1 Akkermansia muciniphila | reverse complement strand
TTTCCAACAGTCGGCCAGCCGGGAAAGGGACATCGACTGACTCTTCATGGTGGACAGGATCTGGAGGGCGGCCACGAGGCCATCCCCGGTGGTGCTGTGATCACGGAAGATCAGGTGGCCGGACTGTTCACCGCCGAGGTTGAGGTCGTCGGCCAGCATGCGGTCGATGACATTCTTGTCCCCGACGGCGGTGCGGATGACCGAGCCGCCCGCGGCGTTGACGGCGGCGTCGAGTCCGGCATTGGACATGACGGTGGCCACGACGGTCTTCTTCTTCAGGGTGCCATCCCGGATCATCTGAAGTGCGGAGATGGCCAGGATGTCGTCGCCGTCGATCAGTGCTCCGTTTTCATCGCACAGGATGACGCGGTCGGCGTCTCCGTCATGGGCGATGCCGAGGTCGGCGCGGAACTCGCGCACGCGGGTACACAGGTTGGCGGGGTGCATTGAGCCGCATTCGGCATTGATGTTGGTGCCGTTCGGGTGGACGCCGGAGACGATCAGTTCGGCACCCAGTTCCTGAAGGACGGCCGGGGTGGATTTGTAGGCGGCACCGTGGGCGCAATCGACCACGATGCGGAGGCCTTCCAGAGTCAGTCCGCGCGGGAAGCTGGACTTGGCATGCTCGACGTAGCGGCCCACGGCGTCGTCGACGCGGAACGCCTTGCCGATCTCGCCGGCGGTGGGACGGATGTTTTCGATCTCTCCCGAGAAGACCAGGTCCTCGATGCGGTCCTCGATGTCATCGGCGAGCTTGTAGCCGTCGGGCCCGAAGAACTTGATGCCGTTGTCATCATAAGGATTGTGGGAGGCCGTGATGACAATGCCGGCGTCGGCCCGCAGCGAGCGGGTGACGTAGGCCACGCCGGGGCTGGGAAGCGGTCCGATGAAGATCACATCCACCCCCATGGACAGCACGCCGGAGGACAGGGCGTTCTCCATCATGTAGCCGGAAAGACGGGTGTCCTTCCCGATGACGATCCGGTAGCGGACGCGGTTGCGCGCGACGCCGGCGAGGTTGCGGAAGACGTGGGCAGCGGCGCGACCCAGCTTGAGAGCGGTCTCGGCGGTGACGGGTTCGATGTTGGCTCGGCCGCGGACGCCGTCGGTTCCAAAGATGCGTTTCGGTTGGGACATGTGATTTGCAGGGATGGGTGCGATCAGGGGTTCGCGCGGGGGCGGTTAGCGGGTGGAAGGAGACGTTCGATCAAGACCTGTTCCGGTGAGACGGACCCGAGTTGGGCCCCGGGGGCATTGACGTGGACGGCGACCTGGGTGGACTGGGTGGCGGCCGGATCGGTGAGGTTGACGTACACCTCGACGTCCTGCGGACGGAGGCGGTTGAGGAGGTCGGGTCGCCCCCGGAGCACGACGGTCACCTCGGCGGGGGTGACCCGGAACTGGTCGAGTTCGGAGGCGAGCGTGAGGACGCGGATGGGCAGGTGCTCGAAGGTGCGCGAGTAGGCGTCGGGAACGACGGGAGCACCGCCACCCCGTTCGACTCCCTGCCGGACGTTCGCCCAGATGAGGATGGCGAAGAACAGGGAGAAGATCTTCTGCCAGCGGTTGTAGGTGGTGAACTCGCGGAAGGACATGGGTCAGGACGATTTGTTGGCAGGCTGGGCGCGACGGAGCCAACGGAACCAATTCCGGGGTTCGGTCCGGCGAACCAGGACCTGGGTGAGGAACGAGCGGAGTTCCTCGACGGTGATGTTGCGGACCAGATTTCCGCGGTGGGCGTAGGCGATCTGGCCAGTTTCCTCGGAGACCACCACGACGACGGCGTCGGTTTCCTCAGTGAGCCCGATGGCGGCCCGATGGCGGGTGCCGAGGGACTTGTGGAGGTCGACGCGCTGGGTCAGCGGAAAGATGCAGGCGGCCTTGAGGATGCGGTCGCCCTTGAGGATGACCCCGCCGTCGTGGATGGCGTTGTTGGGAAAGAAGATGGTCTCGAGCATCTCGGGCGTGGCCTCGCAATCGACATTCACGCCGGACTCGACGACGTCGACCAACTGGATGCCCTGCTCGAGGGCGATGAGGGCACCGATGCGGACCGGGGCGAAGCGGTCGACGGTCTCGCAGATGACCTCGATCTTCTCCCGTTCCTGTTGGGCATTGGAAACGAGGGGGAGGTTGCCCAACTGCGCGAGCATCCGGCGGAGTTCGGGTTGGAAAAGGACGACGATGGCGACGGCGAGGAAGGCGAAGAACTGCCCCAGCAGGGCGTTGAGCACCTGGAGGTCGAGGAGGCGGGTGGTCAGGGTCAGGGTCAGCAGCAGCGCCAGGAATCCCGTGACGATCGGGGCTCCGCGGGTCCCGCGCAGAAAGATGAACGCATGATAGATCCCGACGGCGAGAATGGTGATCTCGACAGCCGGGCGCCACCAGTGCAGCAGGAATGGAAGGATGTCGTTCATCACGCCGGCGCGCCGCCCGACTCGATGGCGCTGAGGATCTGGAGTGCCTGGACGGTGGGTAACACTTCGTGAGTCCGGAAGATCCGGACTCCCAATCGGGCTGCCCAGACCGTACAGGCAAGGCCCGCGGCGAGACGGTCGCACGTGGCCGCACCGGTTACCCGGCCCAGGAAACTCTTTCTTGAGACTCCTAGCAGGATGGGATGGGGAAGGCGCGTGAAATCTCCGAGATCACGAAGCAGTTCGAGATTGTGTTGCACCGTCTTTCCGAAGCCGATTCCGGGATCCATCACCACCTGGGCGGGATCGACCCCCAACCGGCCAAGCCGTTCAATCCGCTCGTGGAAAAAGGCCAGGATCTCGCGGGTGACCTGCTGGTAATGGGGCCCGTCCTGCATCCCTGCGGGTTCACCCTGCATGTGCATGCACACATAGCCGGCCCCGGTGTCCCGCACCAGTTCCCAGAGCCTGGGATCGGTCCGGTTGGCCTGGACGTCATTGACGATGCTGACCCCGGCTCGGAGCGCGGCTGCGGCCACTTCCGTGTGACGGGTGTCAATCGACAGGATCGGGCCTCCCGCCGCCACCAATCCCTGGATGACCGGCAGCACTCGGCGGAGCTCTTCCTCACCCGACACCGGGCAGGCTCCGGGCCGGGTCGACTCGCCGCCGATGTCCAGGAGGTCCGCTCCCTCGGCAGCCATCCGGAGCCCGTGGGAAATCGCCCGCTCCGGATCAAGGAATGCACCCCCATCGGAGAAGCTGTCTGGCGTGACATTGACGATGCCCATCACCAGAGGTCTCCGGTCGGTGGGAAGCCAGTGGGCGCCGGCGCGCCAGGGTTGGATCTTGGGCTGGCTCAAGCAGGACGATCAGTAAGTCTGGTTGGAAGACGCGGCGACCGGCGAACGCTGGATCAGTTCGATCTCGTACCCTTCCGGCGCATCGATGAAGGCAAATCCGCCGGAGCCATCCGGCTTGTAATGCGGTCCGTCCGAGTAACGGAGGCCCTTGGCCGCCAGGTGCTCCGCAAAGGCCGCCAGGCTCTCGACTTCAAAGGCCAGATGCGTGAGATCAGCCTGCACGTGGACCGGTCCGCTCGCCGGAAAGGCACAGAGTTCGATGGTTTCCTCGCTTCCCGGTACCTGGAGGAAGACCAGTTCGGATCCGCGCGGCGACTTGTGTCGGCGGATCTCATCGAGACCCAGGATCTCCTGGTAAAAGCGGACGGACCGGTCGAGGTCATCCACCCGGTACCGGGTATGGAGCAGTCGGGAAACGCGCATGATCCGGGAAGGCTACCGGCGCGCGGCCCAGAGGCAAACCGGGAAGCCGGGCGACAGACGATTTCAAGCGGCCGGGAGGGATGGTCGGAGGGACGAGAGGAAACGCCCGCTGAGGGCAGCGGGCCTGCAACCGTGACGACCAACTCGAAAGAACGCCCCTCCGCAGGGGCAACCGAGGACGCGGCTTGTGCGGCGGGGTGGGCTTGGTCCACGGTTCCGGGATCATTCACCGTCCTGCTCATCTCGCTTCATGCATCCCTCCCGTCGAATCCTTCGTTGGTTGATCCTGTGGGTCGGCCTGTGGTGCGCCCAGCTCCAGGCTGCGGATCGGCCGAACATCCTGTTCATCATGACCGACGACCATGCCTTCCACGCGTTGTCGTGTTACGGCTCGAAGGTGAACCAGACGCCGGGCCTGGATCGCATCGCGCAGGAGGGAGCCCGTTTTGCCAATGCGTTCGTCGTGAATTCGATCTGCACGCCGAGTCGCGCGAGCCTGCTCACCGGCAAGTACTCGCACGCCAACGGCAGTCCGGTGTTCAACCGTTTCAACGGGGCCCAGGACACGGTGGCCAAACGGCTCCAGGCGGCCGGTTATCACACTGGGATGGTGGGAAAATGGCATCTGGGGACCGATCCCACCGGGTTCGACCGTTGGATCGTCCTGCCTGGGCAGGGGGCTTACAACCGACCGGACTTCCTGACGCCGAACGGGCGACTGACCGTTGAAGGCTATGCCACCGATGTCATCACCGACCTGGGCATCCGCTTCCTCGATTCACGCCCGAAGGACAAGCCGTTCTTCCTCATGCTCCATCACAAGGCTCCGCATCGGAACTGGACGCCGGATCCGAAGAATCGGGAGAAGTTCAAGAACCGCACGATCCCCGAGCCACCCACCCTTTTTGACGACTACGCGACGCGACCTGCGGCGTTGCCGGAGAACCACCAGACGATCGCCCGCAACCTGACCCGCAACGATCTCAAGATGACACCCCCCGACGAGCTGAAAACGCCGGCTGAACGGGGACGTTGGTCCGGAGGGGTGCCGACCGAAGTGGAAGTGACCGGGGCGGACGGGACGGTGAAGAAGCTGACGGGGAAGGAGCTCGTGCGTTGGATGTACCAACGGTACATGCAGGACTACCTCGCCTGTGTGCAGGGAGTGGATGACAACATCGGACGCCTGATGGAGTACCTCGAGCGGAGCGGGCTCGGGAAGAACACCGTGGTGATCTACACCTCCGACAACGGATTCTTCCTGGGTGACCAGGGGATGTACGACAAGCGCTTCATGTATGAGCCGTCGTTGAGGATTCCGTTGTTGGCCCGGTGGCCCGGCGTCACCCGGCCGGGAACCGTCCCCGAAGGGATCGCCCTCAATGTGGATCTGGCACCGACCTTCCTGGAGATTGCCGGACTTCCGGTTCCTCCGGAGATGCATGGCCGGAGCCTGGTGCCGTGGCTGAAGGGCACGGCCCCGAAGGATTGGCGCCGTTCCATGTACTACCGGTACTACCACGATCCGGGGCATCACAACACCCGCCAGCACTACGGGGTGCGGACAGCGACCCACAAGCTCATCCACTACCCGAAGAAGGACGCTTGGGAACTCTACGACCTGCGCCGGGATCCGGATGAGCAGCGGAACCTCATCGCAGATCCGGCGGAGTCGGCCACCGTGGCGCGGCTCAAGGCAGAGTTGAAACGGCTGCGGACCGAGTTGGGCGACGACGACCGCTTCGCGGATGCGCTGCCGAAAGACGATGTCGATGGCAACTGGACCGATCACGGACAGTTGGGCATCCGCACCGTCGAACAGGCGATCGATGCGTCCGTTCCGCCGGGCAAGGGGCGGTAGGCTGCCCCGCCGGAGGCGGGGAAGTTTTCAGGTTCAAGTTAAGCGTATGAGGGGCCACTCCCACCTTGGGCACCTCGGTTGCCGTGGGTGGGGTGCACCTTGACTTGGTCAGGGGTGAAGGCCGCCTGCCCTCAGGCGGCGATGTGAAAGCGCCCGCTGGGGGCAGCGGGCCTACCAAGGCGACA
Organism: Akkermansia muciniphila; assembly: GCA_945873715.1. Lineage (GTDB taxonomy): Bacteria > Verrucomicrobiota > Verrucomicrobiia > Limisphaerales > UBA9464 > UBA6176. The sequence continues at coordinate 406 of CAMCFL010000217.1, read as the reverse complement.
ACAAACTCAAGATGCACCGCCGCGAGTGCCTCGAAGTCATCACGGCTTGAAACTTGAAACTCCGGTTCTTGAAACTCGCCCGATCGTACCCGCCCATCAAGCGCCCTCGTGGCGGCGGATGATCCGGAGCAGTTCGTCCTTCAGGTGGAGTCGACGGATCTTGAGCGACTCGGTGTGGGCATCGGAGGCCGGTTCAATCTGTTCCTCGATCCGGACCACCTGCTTGTCGACGTCGTGGTATTCGTCGAACAGACGGCGGAAGTGGGCATCGGCCGTCTTGAGGGTGTGGATGGAGTCCCGGTGCTCAGGGAGTTCCGTGATCAGTGGATGATGCAGTGAGGGGTTCATGATTTGATTTCGATGGAATCCGTGGTCACCAGAGCACGGCTTCCCGTGGGTGGCTAGG
>CAMCFL010000216.1 GCA_945873715.1 Akkermansia muciniphila | reverse complement strand
GTCTCGACCTCGAGCGAGCCGATGGCGTCGGAAAGGATCGCGATGGAGAAGCGGAGCGTGGACGACGTCTGCCCATCTCCCAGACCCACGGTGCCGGATTGCTCCGTCAACGGCAGGTCGGCGGGCGGACGCAGCACCAGGTGAAACTCCCGGACTTCACCCGGGGCGAGCGGCGGCATCGGCTGCTCTTCCGCGGCGGTGAACCAGTCCACCGGCGGCAAGGCGAGTTGCAGGGGGCCACTGGACCGTCCGCCGTCATTGCGCACGCGCACGGGGACGACGGTCTGTCCCCCACGCAACGCTCCCACCTGGATCGACGGTGGATCGAACACCAACCGTGGCCGGGCCGACAGGACCCGCAGGGGCAAGGAGACCGAGGCCTGGGGTCCTTCGTTGGAACGCACCCGCAGGCGCACCTCGGTGTCGAGGTCCACGTCGGTGGTCGAGGTCACCACGACCTCGATGGGCACCCGCGCGTCGCCCGCCAGGCTGCCCGGGAGCACGGCCTGGACCGTTACCCCCGGAGGCACTGATTCGGTTTCGACCCGCAACCCGGTGAGGGGACCGGCGCTGAGATTCACCAGGTCGAACACGTTGCTCAACCCGGTCAAGGCCGGCAGCGCGAACTCCAGCCGATCCGGTTCTGCCCGCAATCCGAGCAGTCGGAAGGAATCCTGCACGGGAGCGGAAGGTTCGCCGGGATGAGCGGCGCCCAGCGTGTATTCGCCGGCCTCGCCCGGCAGCGGTCGGAAGGTGAGTTCAAACCGGCCGGCCGCATCCGTCAGGGCGGAGATCACCCGATGGGTCCCACGAACGAGGATGTGGACATTGACCAGTTCAAACGCCGCCGCCCCGCCACCGCGACGGGTGGCCAGTCCTGACATGGGGATCGGCGTGCCCGCCAGTCCGGTCTGGAACTCCGTCGAGACCGTCGCCTGATAGGCGGAACTGACGATCATCGGTCCGGCGATCCGTTGGTTGTCGGAATCGGAAAGTTCCACCACCGAGTTCTCCACGTCCGACTCGCCAATGACGTGGTATTCGCCTGCCACGCCGGGCGCGCGGAATTGCAGGGTCCGCTCAATGAACTGGGTCGGGAGCATGGTGCCATTGAACGGATACTCGCCGAGCAGCACGTCGCCCCCGTCGAGGATCCGGTCCCGCGACAGCCACAATCGCAATCGCCAGGAACCCGAAGCGGACGCCGTCCCGAGGTTGGCCTCGCGCACCGTCACCAGGAAAGGCGCCCCGGTGTCCGCCGCGGGAGGTGCCGCCAACTGGGTCAACAGCAGATTGGGAAATGGCAGGGGCAACCGCAGACGGAAGGTGGCCTCGTCGGATCCACCCGACCCGTCCTCGACCCGCACGGTGATCGGCAGGGCATCGGACATCCCCACGGGAACGGCCCATGCGAGACGGCCGCCTTCACTGAGGGTCATCCCGGCCGGTCCCTGGACCAGGCGGAAGCGGAGGGTCTGCGGCGGGAAATCGCCGTCGGTGGCAATCAACGATTCGACGTATTCCCGTCCAGCCTCGACGAATCGGTCGGAACGGCTGAGCAGGACCGGTGGTTGATTCACCTCCAGCACCTCGATCCGGAGCGTGGTCTCACCGCTCAACGGGCTCAGTCCATTGTCGGTCGCGCGGATCCGCAGGTCGTACGTCCCGGGTCCGTCGCTTTCTACCGGGGTCCAGGTGAAGCGCCCCGTCGCCGGATCGATCCGGATGCCTGCCGGCACCGGTGGAACCAAGGCGTAGCGGACGGTCTGGCCGGCATCGGGATCGGTGGCGACCACGTCCACCACCAGGGAAGCTCCCTCGTCCAGGATCCGTGGGGAAAGATCAGCGAGCACCGGGGCGCGGTTGAATTCCACCGGCAGGGTGAAGTTGACCTGATCGATCGCTGCCGTGTCGTTGTCGCGACCAAGCGAGGCCCGGACCCGGGCGATGCCGGAGCGGGAAAAGGTCACGCGCTCCTGGGCACCGCTTCCCCCGTGCAGTTCCCGGCGTTCCAGCACGACGCCATCGGAGTCCAAGGCTTCGACCACCGCGCCCACCGCCTCCGCATCCACCACGTAGAGGCTCACGAAATCGGTGACGGCCCCCGCGGTGGTCCCGGGAACCACGAATCGCAATTCCACGGAGCCCGGAGCAGCGCCCGTTTCCGTCGGATCCCCCAGGACCCGGTCAACGGAGACCGGCACGAATCGATCCGGCCGCGCCGAGGTCACCGAGATGCCGGGCGTGGTGGTGAACTCGACACCAAGGGACTGGAACTGATTGGAGACGACCGTGCCGGCGGGCAGCTCCTCGAAGGTGATCTGGCGGTCCCCCAGATTCGGAGAGGTGTACAGCTCGGCCTGGGGGACGATCTCCACCAGGCCATCCGGAGTTTCACGCAGCCATTCCACGCCGCTGACCGCGACGCTGTTGGCCGCGAACAGCAGGTTGACCGGGTACAGTCCCGGGCCACCGAACACCACGTTCACCCATGAAACCCGGAAGCCACGGTCACCGGCCGAACCGGCCGGGATCCCGGCAATCTCCAACAGATAGCCGTCGTCGGATCCCACGCCCAGACGGGCCTCCACGGCGGTCGTGTCGGGGTTCAGATCCATTTCAGGCCCGACCCGAAGGAAGAAGGTGTGGCGCAGGATGAAGTTCCTTGCCGCCAGGGTGCGGACGCTTTCGGGAGGAACGACGGTACTGGCGAAGAAGCGCTCGAAGCTTTCACCGACCCCGATGACCTGGCCTGGTCTGGGGAAATCGATCTCCGGCGAGATCAATCGCGCGTTGGGGGCGAGGCCGTCCAGATCCGCGTTGCGTGGAGCGCGTCCGCCGCCGATGCCGTTGAAAACCTCGATGGTCACGCCATCGCCGACGATCGCCGGCAGGTTGGTGCGCGCTGCCAGGTTCTGGGGAACCACGACCTCCGCCACGCGGAGAAGCACCGGGTCCGAGATCACCCGCCCCGCGGCATTCGACACCTCCACCGTGTAGCTGCCTTCATCGCCCGAGTCGGCGGTCCCCAGATCCAGCACGGATGCCGTCTGCCCCGCGAGGGGTTGGTTGGCCCGGTACCATTGGTACACGAGCGGCTCGCTGCCGGTCGCCCCGACCGAGACCGACCACGGACTGCCCGACGGAACCATCTGCGGAGTGGGTTGGCGCGTGATACGCGGAGCCTCAAGCAAGGGGTCCCGGGTGGTGACCCGGAGCTGGAACTGCGTCGCGGTATACTCCGGATTCCAAGCCTGCCCCGCAGGCAGCGCGGGGAGCGTCATGCCGGCGAACTGTCCCTGCCGCACCGCCGAGCGGACCAGGGTCAGCACCTGCGCATCGGCGGGAAGCGTTCCCCCGGGTGACAGACGCAACTCCAATTGCCCGGCCAGTCGCACCAGTCCAAGTCCCGCCAGAACGTCGACCGCCTCCGCGGATCCACCCAACTGGAGGAGCCCGGTGGATTCCTGGACGAAATCTCCGTTCAACGGATGTTCCCCGATGCCACCCGAGAGCTCGAATCGTCCGGCGTTCACCATTCGAAATCCGGCCGGCACCACCTGTTGCGAAGGCACGACGAGGAGGGTGCCACCCTCCCGATTGATCAGGCCTTCCAGCCATTCGCTGCCCGTCTGCACGTCGAGTTCGCCGCGATTCTCCACCGCTCCGGTGAAGACGCGGCGGCCCCCGCTGCCCGCAAGCACCCGCAACCGGGCCCCGGCCTCGTTCACGATCCGTCCGCCCGAATCCGGCTGCACCGTCGCCGACCACCCGGCATTCGCCGAGGACACCTCGAACACGCCCCGATTGGCGAAGTCCGAGGGAACCCGCAGCAGGGCATGGCTGCCCTGTCCATTGGAGATGAACCGCACCGTCGAACCGGCCGGCACGTCGGAAAGGAGGCGGTTGCCATCGCCGAACACCGAGAACTCAGACCCGGCCAGCGGCGGTGTCGAAAGATCCAGGGTCGAGGTGGTGAAGCGCACTTCCGGCGCGACGAATCCTCCCAACGACGTGTAAGCCCCCACGAAATCCCAGCCGTGCCCTTCGATCGCTTCCATCCGCCCCGCATTGCGCACTCCGGCCCGCATCTCCCGAGGGCCACCGGAGCCCGGGGCGGCCACGATCCGACCCGTCGCGGCGTTCTCGAGTTCCACCCCGGGATCCGCCCTCAGATTGGAGGCCCACCCGGCAAATTCGGATTCCATCCGGAGGATTCCTGCATTCACGGCTCCCGGCAGGAGGGTGAGTCGGGCATGGCCGACCCCACGCGCGCCGCCATGGATGCGCACGGTCAGCCCAGGGGCCAACTGCCGCACCAATCGCGATTCATCCCCGCAGACGGACAGGATCCCGGTCGGATCCGGGGTGCTCACGTCGGTCTGGCACTGGATGGCAAAAACCCCGCTCCCCAACCGACCGCCGCTGAGAAGGAACTGGCCCGATTGAACCTCCAGCGCGCCTCCAGCAGTAATCTCCACCTCACCGGCGGTCTGCTCGAAACGCGGGCCATTGGTCTTCCGCACTTCCAGGTTCATCCCGGCATCGACCTGGATCCGGCTGCGGTTCCGCACATCCCCGATGATCCGCCGGGGCCCGCCCGATCCCGACCCGGCCAGGATGAGTCCGTCGTTGGCCAGTTCCGAGCCGTCCGGCCCGGGCAATTCGACAGCCGACAGCCACCCTGCCCCGACCGACTCCAGTTTCAGGGTGCCTTGGTTCCGGAAGGAACGAGTGCTGAAGAGCGTGGCGTGAGCCGAACCACCACCCCGGACGTGCAGCGTGTAACCCGCGGGCACATCCGTTCCCAGGGTGTTCCCGGAACCATCCAGCGTGAGGACATTGGGCTGGGGCGGCGACAGCACCAGGACGAGCCGGGAATTCAGCAGGCGACCTTCGCCCACGAACAAGCCGCCGTGCCCCTCGTAGGTTCCGAGGAACGAAAGCCCGGCCCCGGCTTCGCCCTCCACCCGCCCCGCGTTGGCGAGGGTTCCGTTGAACGTCCGCGAACCACCCGCTCCTGGCCGGAAGAGCACTCGCCCGGTGATCGCATTGCTGAGTCGCAGGCTGCCAGCGTCGAACTGGCTGGCCCAACCGGCATCGCGCGAATCGAATCGAAGCTCGCCCCGGTTCAGCGCGTCGGCATCGAGTCGCAGCCAGGCATGGCCATAACCACTGCTGCCTTGCGTGATGACCGTGGCCGTCGGGGATTCATTGCCCTCCAGAACCGAATCACCCGCCGTGTAAACCGAACCCGTTGCCGTCACGCCGGAAGTCACCTTCATCCGGCCCGAAGCCACCAGGAACCGGCCGTCGCCCGTGACGGTGCCTCCGGTCCACATCAATCGGCCTTGCCGGACTTCCAATCGGGAATTGGCCTCCAACTCCACGCCCCCCCCGCGATGCTCGACCTGGGCTCCCGCGACCGCCTCCACCGTGAGTAGCGTCGAAGCTTCTATCGAAACCCGTCCGTGATTGATCAGATCTCCCTCCAACCGCCGGCCTCCGCCCGCCCCAGGACCGACAGCGAACACCCCGGATGCGTCATTCTCGAAGTGGACTCCTTCCAGGGCGAGGGTGGCGGCTCAACCGGCGTTGATGCTGTCCAACCGAATCACGCCTCGATTCGTCCCGCCATTCCGCCAGACCGTCCTCGCGTTGCCACCGCTGGAGCTTCCCAGCACCGTCAGCGCCATTCCCGCGGGCACATTCCCCTCCAGCACGGACGCTCCCCGCAGTTCGATGGGATTGTCCGCCGTCGCACCCTCCGACAGCACCAGGCTGGAAGCGGACAATTGGACGGCGCCCTGCACCGAACCGCCTTCCAACAGCAGCGAAGTGCCGCTGACAAACAACCCCTGCGAGGTGGTCAGCCCACCGCTCACGACTCGTAAGGGACGCCGGACGGTTGCCCGCTGGACCGAGGCGACGGCCCCATCGAGCCGGACTTCGGGCCCGGGATTGAGAACCGCCTCGTCGGATCCGCCGGGGAGCGTGTTGCCGGTCCAGTTGAGGGGATCATTCCATCGGACGCCGTCCCCGCCTCCATCCCAGGTGACCGTGGCTGCGCCGGCACGAAAGCAGAGAAGTGCGGTCGCCATCCACGCGGCGGCCAGAAAGGAACGGGAAGACATGATGACAGCGGGGTTGGGGAGGCAG
>CAMCFL010000215.1 GCA_945873715.1 Akkermansia muciniphila | reverse complement strand
CAACGCCATGACCCTGCTTTGGCGGACGGCCGAAGCGCAGCCCGGCCGCCTCTATCTGGGAACCACCACCAACCCTCCGCTGTTCGCCGAGATCCCTGCCGGAACGAATCATTCGTGGACGGCGCGCGATCTCGTCCCGGGCCAACGCTATCACTACGCGGTCGCCCTGCGGCCGCCGGGCGGTCCGGAGATCCGATCCGAGACGTTCTCGTTCCGTGCCCTGCCCGATCACGGGCCTCTCCAGTTGGCCGTCATCGGCGATACCGGAGCGGGAACCGCCGCACAATTCAACGTTGCCCGCGCCATGGCAGCCACCGAGGTCGATCTGGTGCTTCACGCCGGGGACGTGATCTATCCGGCCTTCATGGATGGCCTGGTCGACGTTCGATTGCTCAGCGTCTACCGCCGTCAGATGGCCACCACACCCTTTGCCTTCGCCTGGGGAAACCATGACCTTCCCTACGGCACCGGCCCGATGCGATCGGTCATCCGACCGCCCACCAACTCCGCTCCCACGGCCGTTCATCAGGCGGAAGGAACCACCCCGGAATCGTATTACTCCTTCGATGCCGGCGAGGTGCACATCGGGGTCGTCTTCCAACCCTTCCTCAGCCAGTACACCCTGCGGACCAACTCGGCCCAGTATGCCTGGCTGGACGCCGACCTCGCTGCCTCGAAAAAGCCCTGGAAGATCCTCATAGCGCACCATCCCATCGCCACGTCGGGAGGACATCGGTTCACCGACACCAACGCCAATGGAATTGCCGACTGGCAGGAGTTCTCGGCCGTCCTCGCCCCGTTGGCGCAGAAGCATGGCGTGCAGCTTTACCTGTCCGGCCACGATCACGTCTACGAGCGGTTCCTTCCCCAGAAAGGTCTTCACGCGGTCATTACCGGCGGGGGTGGGGCCTCGCTCTATTTCCTCCGGGCCTACGACGCCATCTCCGCCCAACTGCACATCACCCATCATTTCACCCGACTCCAGTTCGACCGGGACACCCTCCGCGTCCGCGCCGTTTCTCCCAACGGAAGCAACTTCGACGGGTTCAATCTCCACCGCACCGCGCCCCCGCCGCAGCCGCACTTCGCCCAGTGGTCCACTCCCACCGTGGAAACGGCGGCCGCCAGCAACGGCGACGGCAACCTCACCGGACAACAGTATGATCTCTACAACGCTCCCGAGATCCGACCGTTGACCGGACGCTTCGCCAATCTCGGCCGCGCGCGCGTGGCCCTCGACCGCACCCATCTCCACCTCGGACTGGAGTTCCTCATGCTGCCGCCGGATACCGACGTGTATCTGTTCCTCGAGATCCCCGGACTTCCCGGCGTCGAGTCGATGACCGGTCTCGGCAATGGCGTCCCCGACCCCTCCGGAGAAGCGGTCGATGCCCTCGACAGCCTCGAGAATCTTTCCTTCGGATCCTTCCGCCCCGCCATCGCCGCCGTCCTCGGCGACGAGTTCGCCGACGGCACCGTCCGCGGCTTCCGTCGTCCGGGACACACCTCGGGGCTCGGGCAAGGGGTCTTCCGTTTGCAGCCCGGATTCCCGGACGTCCCGGGCGTCCGCATCCAGCAGTTCAACCGCTCGCCCCAGGACAACGTCGCGCCCCCGGAACAGAACGCGGATTTCATCGAAGTTTCCATTCCCCGTTCGCAACTCGGCTTGCTGGCCGCCGGCGGAACCATCCGTCTCGCCGTGGTCGCTGCGGGGGAACCCGACCCCATCCGCCAGACCCGCCGCTTCGACACCGGCTTCGCCGGGACCGCCTATCAATCCGACGGTCACGGCCCCGCCACGCTCGAAGGACTCGTCATCCAACTGCCGCCGGATCCCGACCCGGATGATGACGGGTTGACCGCTTCGCAGGAGGTGCTTCACGGAACCGATCCGAACCATCCCGACACCGACGGCGACGGACTCCCCGACGGCTGGGAGGTCGCCAATGGTTTGAGGCCGCTGGTGGCCGCCGGCACGGACGGAGCCGAGGGGGATCCAGATGAGGATGGATTCTCGAACCGGGTGGAATTCGCGCTGCGAACCAGCCCACAGGATGCACTCCTGCCCGCCCTCCAACTCGAAGCCCGGCACCTCGCCGATGGCCAGATCTCCCTCCGCTGGCCAGTGCCCGTCGGCCCGGTCGATCTTCAGCAGGGCCCGGAATTCACCGGCCCCTGGATCAGCCTCCCCGGGTTCCCCCGGACGGCAACCACCGCGACCGACCAACTCATCCTGCCAACGGGCGACGCGCCCGCCTTCTTCCGCGTCCGTCGGCCGTGACTGTTGGGAGTCTCCCCATTCGGAGTCCCGGCTTCTCCGCTCCTCCGCGGCCATCCCCCGTCCGCCCAGACGCCGGAGGCGTCTCGGATGGTAGCCGGCGGTCGAACGACCACCGGTTCTCCAAGCGAAGCACCCATCGACCCCGGCGGGGTCGCGCCCTCCCAACCCCGACCCGCAGGTTCGATCGTGGAGAGGGACGCAAGCGCGCAAACCGGCTTCTCCCGCAGAGACGCAGAGGCGCAGAGAAGGCCCGGACCTGCGGGCAACCCGACCCCTCGTTCACGGGGGGAACGATTGGGATCCATCCGACAGCTTGTCCCCGTGACGGAGCCCCGTCCCATCCGCGTTCATCTGGGTGCTCCGCGGTCCAATCTCTCCCCTTCCCTGCCAACCGGGCGGGCGACCTGCCTCGACCACGGCCCACGAACCGCGCGAAGCGTCCTGGAGTGCGCGTAGCGTCAGCTACCGCTTTGGTCGCGGGACTTCCGCCCACCGAGAGCGCCCCTTTGCCCCAGCCGCACCCGGAAAGCCTGCCGACAGGGCTCTTCTCCGCTCCGCCGCTTCTCCTCTCCTCCGCGGCGGTCGTCCACCCTGACGCCGGAGGCGTCCCGGAACGTAGCCCGCGGGCGTCCGACCGCCGGAGTGAAGCCTGACCCCTCGCCTCTCCATTTCAAAATCGTCACCGGGGCTGCTTCTGTTGCTGTTCCATCAATCGACCGGTCTCATTCCCCTCGCGGGTGCCGTCCGGCTTGAGGACCTGGTAGTCGTAGATCTGGTTCGCGGGGAACCCCACCTGCGCCCCCGCCCGGAACCGACGGATGTGCACGGGATCGTTCGCGAGGATCCCCTCCAGTTCACTGGCATCGTTCCATTGGTTGACTTCGATCCACATCCATTCCACGTCCGAGTTGTCATCGTGTTGGAAAGGCCCCTTGGCCAGGAATGAGGATCCGGCAGGGAAGTACTTCCGAAAGCCCGGCCCCCATTTCAACCACTGCTCCCGGGCCTTGCGGGAAGCCGCTTCGATCTCCGGGGTGGGCTCCACATCGATGTATGAAGAGGCGGAGGTGCCCATGAACCGCACCAGCAAATCCTCCTGTCTTTCGATGTCAGTCCGGCCGGCACCCCAGGCAAAATCCAGTTCGATCATGGCGTTGTTGGGGTCTCCGGTTTGCGTCTGCACGTCGAGCAGTCGCAGTCGGATGCTCCCCGTGCCGCCGGAGCCGAGTTGCATTTGGAGGGCCTGGCGTGCGGACGGCGATCGAAGCTCCGCGATGGAGAAAGTCACTTCCTCGAGCGATGGGATTTCCGGTCGTTCCACCAGGGATTGAGCGACCAGCTGGAGGACCAGCTTCACGGTGCTGTCATGCCGTTGGGGAACCGCGCTGACGGAAAGGTCCGGGAGCGCGAAGCGGCGCATGCCAAATGTGAGGGCCCTTCCTATGGAAGAACGCGGTTGGGGGAGGTAGGTGTCAATGAAGAGGAAACGGCTGACGTCCGGGACGCCGTCCTCTGTCCACGCATCCACGCGACGCGTCTTCCAGGTCTCAGGCGAGAAGCACTCGTAGGTGATGCTGTCGAAGATGACGGCTCCGGTGCGCTCGGACATCGCGTGGACGAGTTGCGAGAACTGTCGGGATCCTTCCCGGGCTGAGTCCGCTTCCGGGAAGAGCACCAGGCGGCACGCGCGGGACGTGTGCTGGATGGCTGCCCGGCTCTCGGCGGTCAGACCGTGTCCGTGCTTGGTGAGGTGTCCTTCGTCCGGAACGGGCAGGACCTTCAAGGGAGCGGATTCCTCGGCGTAAGCGAGGAATGGTGGCTCGGGCCAGTTGTCCTTCGGGGGCTGAACCGAGCTTCGCCAGAGGTAAGCGCCAGGAAGGCTCGTGGGTGCCAACGATTCCATCAGTGGGCCGGGTGCAGTCAGAGGTTCCGGGGTGAAGTAGAGCACCACTCCGCACTGGGGTGCTCTGTGACGCAGGTCGACGGCTTCAGAATGGGTGCTCATGGCGGCAGATGGGCGCGCGGCCTCGTCTCGATGACAACCGACAGTGGCAGCAGGCACAACGCGGAAATGCAGGAGTGGCGAAGGTGGCGACTTCAATTGCGTTTGTTCCCAGGGTTCACCTCACAGATCTGACTCCGTTGCTTCCCCCACCAAGAGGCGGGAACGCAAGGAAGGGACGCTGATCCTCGGACTTCGCGAAGCATTCGGGCGTGGGTCGTGTCCAACCCTCGCGGCCCTTACCACGAGCCGGAAGGATTCGCCACTCCACGACGAGACGCAGCGGGTGAAAGCGGCAGCTGACGCTGCACGCACTCCAGGACGCTCCCGCGCCGGACGTCGATTTTGTTCCCCGCCTTCGGTCAAAGGCCTGCTTCGTCGGGACTCCGCTTCTCTGCTCCTTGGCGGCCATCCCCCGCCCATGCCCCCCTCAAGGCTCCGCGTCCGCCCGTTCAAAGGCACCCAGGATCCGACTGAACGATTCCCGGACTTCGGACGACTCCGCGACGACCACCGTGAAGCGCCGCTCACGGTTGAGTCGGCTGACCACGTGACCGTCGGAGTGCAGCACCGTCACGGAGCGTTGGCGGTGATGGAACCGCGGCAGGACGTTGAACGGTGCCAGATCCGGCGGACATTCGTACTGCACATCCATCGCCAGTGCGGTCAGTGGTCGGTCCTCCCGATTCAGCCCGAGGTTTTCCAGTCGGATTGGCGGGGGCGGCCAGGGCGCGGTGGGGTTGTCGAAGAGTTGGGTGCTGCCTCCATGCCGGTAGTAGTAGCTCCCCTGGGCTTGCAGTCGTCCGACCTTGGCCAACTCCGCCTTGGCGTCCACCGGTTGATCCGATGCCGGACAGAAGAGGACCCGCGGCTGGGCCCCCAGCTGGTTGGTCAACAGCAGGCCCAGGCCGACCGGCGCTCCCGTCTGCAAGGAGAGCAGGCTGGTGGGCGTGCCGGTCGAGGGATAGAAGCTGGCGGGACTGGTGAAGGGCGGTGCCTTCGGGCCATAGGGGATCCTTCCGTCCTGATCTCCGGCGTAGGCGGTGATGGCGATGCCGACCTGGCGCAGGTTGGAAATGCAGGCCGCCCGTTGCGCCGCGGCCTTGCCCTGGGCCAACGAGGGCAGGAGCAAGCCCGCCAGGATCGCGATGATGGCAATCACCACCAACAGTTCGATCAGCGTAAACCCGTGCCAACGCCGACACCCACGCCCCCTGCTGCCGGTCCGCACCCGCTCCCGACGCGGCACGGACTCGGGCGACAACGGTTGCATGGCAGGTCAGTCTGCGGACTCGGCGGTCAGGCTGTAGAACCGGCTTCCCTCGGCGGTGAAAGGCACCAGCACCGTCAACTCGCCCCCACTGCCGGCAAGCGGTTCGCCCAGCCCGCTCCAATTCTCCAGACTGGTGGAAGCCCGGAGCCGATACCGCCATCCGGTTTCGGACACCCACTTCAACCTGAGCCCGCCGGGTTCGGTTAGCACGGTCAGTTCCGGTTGCGCGAAGGAGATTGCCTCGACCCGCACCCGATCGATGTCCCAATAACCGCCCTGCGCCTCTGCCGAAACGGTGGAAATCACCTGAACGCCCATCGCCTTCGACGCCCAGGGATCGGTGGGCTTTACCAAGGCAGTGGTGAGCTGAAAAGGGACGACGCGATCCCGCGCCCCGAAAGCCGCCGCGCTGTTGGTGATTCCCAGCGTGGCCATCGGCACCCGCTGGCCTGCGCCATCGGTCCAGTACAGGCTCACCTCCAGAGGCGCGCCGTCCAGCATGTTGCCGCCGGCACCAATGACGTCCAGGGAGAGGCGGTAGGTGCGTCCCGCCTCAAACACCGCCCCGGCCGAACCATCCGGCGTGAGCACCGGCTGAAACAAGCCC
>CAMCFL010000214.1 GCA_945873715.1 Akkermansia muciniphila | reverse complement strand
CGCCCGCGGGGGCAAAGAAGTTGAACCGCGGATGAGCGCGGATGGGACGGGACTCCGTCACGGAATCAGGCGGTAGGATGAATCCCAATGCACGCCCACACCCCGGGGTACCGGCGGCCCGCCGGTACTGGGTTGGAGGGATTGCGCGGAGGAACGCGAATGCCGAAGCGACAGGCGCACCTGCCAACAGGTGTTTCCATCCGTGTTATCCGCGATGTCCGCGGTCAAAATTTCGGCGCGGGACCTGGGCAGCGGGTCACGTAAGGGAAAGAGCCTCGGGGGCAGTGCCAGGATGAGCCCCCGGGACCGCGGGCGTCCTCGCCCGCCTCTTCTCCTCCCTGCCCCCCGAGCGGCCGGGGACGACCGCGCTCCCAGACCCATCACCTTCCCAACGTCCATCCCACCCGTCCGTCCGCGTGCAGATACAGAGATAGGATGGCCGCCTCGCCGATCCGGAGCTGATTGGTCTCGCCGTGGATGCCGGCGGTGTCCGGGGACAGGCCGAGGGGCCGCGGATGATTCACCCAGGGATAGTCCACATGCGGTGCCGCCTGGATCGAAGTGAGCTGGGCCAGAAATCGGGTTCCTTCGGGCACACGCACATCCGCACCCGACGGCACCCCGCCGATCTTGGTCGCGTTGAGCACCGCGGGAACTTCCGCACCCGCCCGCGCCTCCGGGTAATCCTGCGTCCGATGGATGATCCCGTACCCTTTGAAGAAGGGCTTTCGCGGCTTGGGCAAGAGCCGCTCCACGATCAGGCGTCCGGTCCCGATCGAAACCCATTGGCAGAGCAGACCGTCGGGATCCCCCGACACCCACGAAAACTCCGGGTCGGTGAAGAGGACGAGAAGATCGCCCGGCAACGACCCGACCAGATCCAGGGAATCCCGAAAGCTGAACTGGGCGAGAAACACCCGAGGGACCCCGTTGCGCTCGGGCCAGGGAGTCTCCGCCCCCCAGCAGGGAAGCCCGCCCACCTTGGTCACCGTTCGATCCTTGGGCTCGCCCTGTCCCCAGACGAACACATCCGTGGGCACGCCGTTGGCTTTGCCGAGACCGTGCCGGGCGCGCACCGCTTCGACCACGTGCAGATCGTACGGCGAGCTGATTGCATGACCGTCCCAGGAGGGCGCCTCGGCGACAAACGACTCGCGCAACGCATCCGGATTCAACGCGGCGTGAGCCCTGGGAGAAGGATAGTAGGTCAGACCCATGAGGAACCCACGAACCGTGATCGTTCCTCCGCCAGAATGAACCAGAAAATCGGGCTCCCTTCTGAAGGTCGCGTCCCGGACGGACGAGCGCCGCGAGTCCGTGACTCCGCGAAGCCACACCGAAAGGCAATCGCCCACGAATCACACCAAGCACACCAACCACCGCCTTGTTTCGTGTGTTTGGTGTGATTCGTGGGCCGCCTGCCTTTTGGTCCAGGCACCTGTCCTATACGGAAGCGGGCGAGGACACCCGCGGTCTGAGGTTGGCCGTCTCCCCTTCTGGGTTCTGGCCTCTGGGAACCGGAAACTGGCCACTGGCAACTCCTCCCCCATCACTTTCCCCCGGCCAGATGGGCGAGCAGATCGGCCAGTTGCTTCGGGTCCAGTCCCTCCTCCAATCCTTCCGGCATCAGCGACCGTCCGGAGTTCTCCAGCGACGCCAGCGAATCCCGGCGGATCACCACTTCCTGTCCGCCGGCCTGACGGAGCACCAGGGTCGGCCCTTCGTCGCGCAGGAGGATCCCCGTGACTTCGTCGCCGTCCTTCAACACCGCCCGCCAGGCCATGAAGTTCGGTGCCACCTCGCGATTCGGATCGAGGATGGCGACCAACAACTTCTCCGGTCCATTGGATGCCACCGACGCCAGGTCCGGTCCCAGCACCTGTCCGACTCCGCGCAATTGATGACAGACGGAACAACGCTGCTGAAAGATCTCCGCGCCCCGGGAAGCCGTCCCGGTCTGCGACAACGCCGGCAGGAACCGATCCACCACCGCCTTTCGATTGACCGGCGGTTCGCCCAGCCAGCGTTTCACGTCGGCCCGGAGATCCGGATCGTTCGCACGTCGGAGCGCGACGATGGCGTCGGCATCCAGATCGGTCACCCGGATCCACCCACGGTCCAACGCCTGAATCACCGCCGCACGCCCCTCGGCCCGACGAAGCAAGAGGGTCACCAACCGCGACCGAATCGCCGGGGACACTGTCTGCAATGACTCCGACAAGGTCTTGGCCCAGACGACGCCGCGAAACCGCGACAATCCCTCCACGGCCAGCGTCTGAACCACGTCCGGTTCCGACCGCAGCCGAGCCGCCAGCATCGGCAGGGCCTCGTCCTCGGGGGCCAGTGCCATGAGACGCAACGCCGTCAATCGAGCCGCCGGGTCATCCGGGTTCAGATCGACGAAGGCCACATCGGACTTTCCCAGGGTCCGCACCCGCGAAGCCTGCGGATCGGCGGCCAGTTTCCTCGCCTCGTCCCAGACCTGCGAAAGCACGCGCCCGGAGTCCACCAGACGGAGGTTCTTGCCGGCATCGGCGAGGCCTTCACCCAACTGCGCTGCGATGGCGAACCGAAGCGACCGCGGAACGATCCCGGGAAGTTCGCGCAGGATCGATTGCAACTCGGCCGGGGCCTGCCGCCGGCCCAGACGCCGTGCCAGTGCCGGCAGGACTTCCGGTGCCAGACGACGGACTTCCGGCCAGAGGGCCAGCTCGCTTCCTCCTGCCGCAGCCAGGGCAATCGAACGCACCAGATCCGGCCCGGAGGAGACCAGTTTTGCCACCACCGCGCCGCGTTCGGAGACGGGAATCCGCGAGACCTTTCGCGCCACCGCCAGTCGCACCCGAGCCGAGGGATCGGAGGCCAGGAGCACCCAGGCCTTCGGAAGAGAAGCTTCAATCCGATCCGAAAGATCGACCGCCGTCGCACGCACGGCTTCGTCGGCATCGGCGAGGGCGATCCCCATGCTCCCCACATCCAGTCCGGAGCGCGACGCCAGAACCTGGAGCTGATGGATCCGGCCGTACGGCGAGGCTTTGGCCTGCAGCTTTTCCCGGATCCGAACAACGGTCGTCGGATCCCGCCGCTGGTGAAGCAGGCGTGCTGCCGTGTCTCGATGCCAGCCGTTCGGATGATCCAACAGTTCCACCAAACGGGCGGGGTCCGCCCCGGCGAAATCGCGGACGCGTCGCGTCGCGGCGGCGGCATCGAAGCCGATGGGCGCGAGACGCCAGAGCCGACCGCGATCGTGACCGGAATTGAGATCGAGGAATTTCTTCAGTCCTTCCGGCAACGACCACGGGTGCTCGATCGTCTCCCGGTACATGTCGATCACCCAGAGGCAGCCGTCGGGCGTGTTGACGAACTGGACCGGACGAAACCAGTTGTCCGTCGAAGCCAGGAATTCCGAGTGTGCCTCGGACGCCACCCGTTCGCCGGTCAGGCGGAGACCGTCCGCCTCCAGTCGCAGGTGTTTCCGGTGAATCAGATTCGAACCCGCATCGCCGATGAAGACGTCGCCCGCCGTGTCCGGGGGGTAGGCATCGCCGCGATGCACCGTGACGCCCGTCGCACCGGTGAAATAGCCCGAGGGCCGGCCGCCGCCCTCGATTGGGCCTTCCACCAATCCCGCCACCCGCCAACGGGTGCGCAGGACACGCCAGGGTTCATCGGGCGATCGTCGGAACACCTCCGCCGCCGGGCCATCGGCCGCAATGCTCACGCGTGCCGCCGGCAACGGTTGATCGGGATCGGACGACAGCCCGACGTCGTCGTAAAGGACCTGCTGGAGGTGATCGGAATTGCTGCACAGGAACTTTCGCCCGGTGCTGTCGAAGGTCATCCCGTGCTGTCCACCCCCCGGCGTCGCCGACAGTTCCAGCGTCCGGGGATCGAAGGCAAAATCCCGCCCACGAAGCGACAACGCCGCAGGCCACGTGCCATTCGTGACGCCGGCCCGGGAACGCCACCCCCGCACAAAGGCAGAGTCCACCAGGGATACCCGCCCACCGGCCATGCTGGTCGCGCCGTGGATCCGCTGATCGATCCCCCAATGGAACGAATTCAACATCGCCTGCACGTTGAGCTTCGCCGGATCCAACGGCTGCGCTTCCGAGCCAAACCCGGTGAAGATCTTCTCGCGCACCTCCGCACGCCCGTCGCCATCAACGTCCTTCAGGTACCAGATGTCCGGCGTCGCCCCGACAAACACACCCCCGTCCCAGCAGGCCACCGCCGTCGGCCAGGGCAGGCCGTCGGCCCAGACCGTCGCCGTATCCATGCGCCCGTCGAGGTCGGTGTCCACCACCCGACGGATCACGCCGAGATGATCCTCACGCCTTTCGGAGTAGTCGCGCATCTCGACCACGTACGCCGCACCCGCCTCGTCGAAAGCCACCGCCACCGGACTCATCACCAGCGGTTCCGACGCGACCAACTGCGCCTGGAATCCCGGACGGACGGTGAAGGTTCCGGCCGCCGCCGCCGGCGCAGTGGCAGGGACGCGCGGCATCTGGGAAACATCCGCCACCGGCTCCGCCGCAATCGAGCGGAGCGACAGACAGACGGCGGCGGTGAAGAGCGACCCGAAACGCGATCCAACGGACATGCCCTCATTGCAGCACGTCGTGGGCGTGGTTGTCGCGCACTTCGACATTCCCGGAATCGGGGATTACCGCCGGGGGGAGGGGCAGCCTGCCTCTCCTTCCAGCCTCGCCCTGTACCGGCGGGCCGCCGGTACCCCCGGTACCCCCGTCAGCCCCGACAGCAGCGCGCGAGCCCTTTCCACGCGCCGACCTTGGTGGGATTCCAGCCGATCGATCGCAGGTAGAGACTTCGGGCAATGGCCTTCTCCCCGTTTCGTTCATGACGCGAGGCGAAGTCCCAAGCCCAGTGCGACAGGCAACGACGGCACAACCACCAACCCGATATTCCGGGCAAGCCGACCATCCTTCGTTGCACCGTCCGGAAATATTGCTCCTCCGCTTCGCGCCCGAACGAACGATGCCGGTTCGACCCGTGCATACGCGCCACGTAGGTCAACTCTCCACAGAAGGCAAAGGGCCAGCGACGCGCCAGGGCCAACGCGAAATCATAGTCTTCGCCGTACCACACCTGCTCATCCAGACCACCGACCTCCTCCAACCAGGAACGGTCGAACAGCGCGGTAAAGATGGATCCTTCGTGCGACATGGCCAGGTCCGGCAACAAGTCTCCATCACGCTCCGAAATGGATGCCAGAAAGTGCGGCGCCCCCTCGATCTTCTCCGGATAGACCGCCTGCCGCCCGTAGGGAATGGCTCCGGGCACCCGCTCAGCAGTCGCCAGCAACGCCGCCACCCCCCCTTCAGGAAGCTGATCATCGGCATCCAGAAACTGGACCCATCGCGCCGTCGTGGCCCGCCAACCCCGGTTCCGGGCGGCGCTTGGACCGGCATTGGCCTGGGTGATGAGCCGCAGTCGGGGATCGGATATCGATCGGACGACGTCCGCAGTCCCGTCCTTGGATCCGTCATCGACCACCACCACCTCGCTCACCCGATCCCCCTGTGCGAGGGCACTGCGCACCGCATCCGCCACGAACCGCTCGTGGTTGTAGGCCGGGATGACGATGGCGACGGACGCTGTGGGGCCTATGTCGGCGCCAGTGCTTGGACGACTCATGATCTGCTGGAGAAGGACGGGCAGGTGGCATCGGACAGACCCGGTTGAAACCTGCCCTTCGAGTCAGGATGAAATCCGGCATTCTCCCCACTGGCGAGACACGAATTCGAACCCTTCCGTGGGGGGGCCAGGGCTCGCTGCCCTCAGCGGGAGTTTCCTCATCGCCGCCTGAGGGCAGGCGGCCTACAGGCACAACAAACCCAACACGCTTCAGGGAAGCCGCACAGGCGGGTTTGCCCCTTGACGGTGCAAACTCGCCGCGGGCGTACTCGCGGGCGAAACATCTGTGATCTCTGTCGCCATCTGCACCCACAACCCGCGGCCGACCCTCTTCGGACGCTGTCTTTCTGCCCTTCGAACCCAGGCCTGCTCCCCCGAGCCCTGGGAGGTGGTAGTCATCGACAATGCCTCCTCGACTCCCCTCACGGAGACCGGCCTCACCCCACTGGCCGGCGGATCCTTCCCAGTTTCCTTCCGGGTGGTCCGTGAAGCGCGCATCGGGCTGATCCACGCCCGCGAGACCGCGCTCCGCGAGGCATGCGGCGACACCCTCCTGTTTGTCGACGACGACAATC
>CAMCFL010000213.1 GCA_945873715.1 Akkermansia muciniphila | reverse complement strand
ATTTCCTGGGCCGTCGAGGCGGTGATGCCATTCCCACCGGCTGAGTTTTCGCCATTGGCCACCACGAACCCGATGCCGTGACGTTCCCGAAGCCCGGGCAGCAGGCGTCGCAACACCCGACGCCCCGGCTCCCCCACAATGTCCCCGATGAACAATAGTTTCACCCCGGCATCCTGCATCCTCGCCTGCCAGAGAGCGACCCCGGCCATCGGCCTGCTTCAAAAAGCGGCCGTTCCAACCGCAAATGGTGTCGTTGGCGCGGATCAGGCAACCGTCAAGGCCGCCGGGCGTGTCGGCGGAGGTCTTCCAACTCATCCATTTCACGCAGGTAGCCCTGCAGCCAACCGATCTCGGGACGCAATCGGGCAAACTCACCCACCAACTCATCCAGTTCACGCCGTGAAAGGCGTTCCTCCAGGAGCACCAGCTCCAGTTCGCGGCCATGGGCCACCGCAGCGTGGATCCGGATGGCCCGCCGCATCCGATGGACCGAAACGTCTGCCGATCGGGATCGATGATCTTCCTGACGAACCGGCGTCAGTATCGATTTTGGCAGAGGCTGATCTGCCCACTGCGATTGCACGACCCGGACCCGCTGGATCAGCGGGGCGAACACGGACTGGAGCCGCTCGGTCGAGGGCCGAAGTCCCAGCCAGTGCCGGAGGCGATCGCGATTCATCTCGTGCAGACTCCACATCTCGTCGAACACCCGGTTGACGTCGTCCACCGAGGTGGCGTCACCGGCGGCACGGATCATCTCCAGGTCATGCTGGAAACGAGGGTGGGACATGCCACCGAAGAACAGGGTCAGGATCTTGACCCGCAAAGGAAGCCCCTTCCAGAACGCCTTCCTGACAAAGGCATCCGGAGCGCAACGGTAGCGGGAGCAAAAGGCGGAACGGAGGTCAGCAAATTCAGGGGAGGAATCATTCATAAACAGGTGCAAGACTGTTCGTAGACCTGCCTCAACCCTGATTTCCAAAGGCTGGTATACCTAGAGGTAATCATTACGCAAACACCCTCGGTCGTTGCAATCTTCAATCCCGCGTTTTCTGCAACATTCTCATGGCGAGAATCAGAGATCATTTTCACCTTCATCCGCCCGAAGTCGGGGATCTCGTTGGAGGCCCCCAGCTTCCCTGGGTAGGGCCCAAGGCAAAGCATCGTTGCCTGCGCGCCGTGCTCGAAGATCCACCTTCCCCGTCTCGCGGAGGTAGCGCTGGAGCCAGCCGATCCCCTCGGTGTTCTGCGCCGGCGGCGGATCAACCACTCCGGCTTCCATCGGTCACCCGACGGACTTCTGGAAGCCGGTCAACCGGGCTAGACGGCCAGGGCGGCAGCCTGTTCGCGGACCCACGCCAACACCCGGGCTCCCGCTTCATCGATCGGCACCGAAAACATCGGTGCGTTCCGCGGCTTGATCTCGATCTCCCCCTTGGCGAGCGATTTCTCCCCGAGGTTCACCCGTAGCGGAAAGCCAACCAGTTCGCTGTCCTTGAACTTCACGCCCGGCCGCTCATCGCGGTCATCAAGGATGACCTCCACTCCCGCGGCGGAAAGCTCGGCATAGAGCTTCTCTGCCTGCGCCAGCGGTTGACTGCCCGGGAGAATCGAAAGCGGCGTCAGGCAGACCTGATAGGGAGCAACGCTGACGGGCCAGGAGATGCCGAAGTCATCGTGGCACTGCTCGATCACCGCCTGCAGGGTCCGGGTGATGCCAATCCCATAGCAGCCCATCACACAGGGACGGCGCTGGCCATCCTCCGCGAGATAGTTGGCGTTCATCTTCTCGCTGTACTTGGTGCCGAGCTTGAAGACATGGCCAACCTCGATCGCCCGACGGATCTTGAGCGGAGCGCCTGCCCCGACCGAAAGTTCACCGACCCGGACGGTCCGGAAATCGGCCCACTGCCCTACCCGGACATCCCGTTCCATCCCGACGTTGCGGTAGTGGAATCCGTCTTCATTGGCACCCGTGACCATGCCAACCGCCCCCCGGAGCGTCTCATCGGCATAGATCTTCACGGAGACAGGAACGCCCGTCACCGCCCCCAACGACCCAGGACGCGCTCCCAGGTTCGAGAGGCATTCGTCGGGCGTCGCCGGACGCACCTGAACGGCACCGGTGCGCGCCGTCAGCTTGGCCTCGTTCAGTTGATCGTCGCCGCGCAGGAGAACGAGGATCACCGAGGAATCCGCCACATAGACCAGGGTCTTGATCTGCCGGTGGGCTTCCACTCCGTACGGAGCGGCCGTCAAGGCGTCGATCGTGACGACGCCGGGCGTCGCAAACTTCTCCGGAGCCGGTCCGGTGGAAACCATCGGCGTGGGGATGGAGGGACCACGGCTGGTGGCTTTCTCGATGTTGGCGGCGTAACCGCTGACCTCGCAATAAACCACGTCGTTCTCGCCGGTCTCGGCCGGAACCATGAATTCGTGGGAATGACTGCCGCCGATCACCCCGGTGTCCGCCTCCACCGCGAATGCCTTCAGACCGCACCGCGCAAAGATCCGTCCGTAGGCGTCGTACATCCGGCGGTAGCTCGCCATCGCTCCTTCGTCGGTCGCATCGAACGAGTAGGCGTCCTTCATGATGAACTCCTTGGCCCGCATCAGACCGAAGCGCGGACGGATCTCATCCCGGAACTTGGTCTGGATCTGATAAAAGTTCTTGGGAAGCTGCCGGTACGAATTGATCTCGGCCGCGGCCAGATGGGTGATGACCTCCTCGTGGGTCGGCCCCAGGACCCATTCGCGCTGGGCACTGTCACGGACCTTGAACAGGACATCCCGAGCAGTCTCATAGCGGCCGGACTGCTGCCAGATCTCGGGTGGCTGCAGCGCGGGCATGAGAACCTCGATGCCCCCGCCCCGGTTCATCTCCTGGCGGACGATCTCTTCGATCTTGCGCAGCACCCGCAGTCCCATCGGAAGGAACGTGTAGAGACCTCCCGTCAGCTTGCGGACCAACCCCGCCCGCAGGAGCAGCTTGTGGGAAACGATTTCGGCGTCTGAAGGGGACTCCTTCAGGGTGGGAATGAACGTTTGAGACCAGCGCATGGGAATTAGGGAAAACCGTTGGGTCCCGGTCAGATCCGGGATAGAAAATCACTTTGAGGCAGGAACCGACGACGGGCGCTCGCCCGCCACTGTCCGCCACCCGGCAGCCAAGGCTCGCGGAGCCGAGTCACAACCGCCTCACCTCACTTGACCGTGTTCACCAAGGGCGCCATCCCCTGGATCCGGACTTCCAGCCGGTCTCCGGAATCGATCGGCCCCACGCCGGAGGGAGTGCCGGTCAGGATCACATCCCCCGGCAACAGGGTCATGTTGGTGGAAATGAAGCTGACGATATCGAAGCAGTTGAAGATCAACTGGCTTGTGTTGCCGTTCTGACGCAGTTGTCCGTTCTGGAACAATTGGATGCTCAGGTCGTGCGGGTCGATCTTCGTCTCCACGTAAGGCCCGAGCGGCGTGAAAGTGTCGAAGGACTTCGAACGGGCAAACTGACTCTCCGAGCCCTGGATCGTACGGTCCGTGATGTCCTGCGAAGCCGTGTAGCCGAAGATGTACCGCGCCGCCGCTGCGGGGGTGACGTTGCGGACCCGACGACCAATGATGATCGCCAACTCCGCTTCGAAATCATTCCGATGCGTCTGGAACGGGATCTCGATCTTCGCACCGTCGGGGATCAGGGACGTCGGAGCCTTGAGCCAGAACAACGGCTCCTTCGGCAGGGGCTTGCCGGCCTCTCGCGCGTGATCCGCGTAATTGAGCCCCACCGCAATGATCTTGGAAGGAGCTACCGGCACCAGCGTCTTCACTCCCTTGAGCGGCGTCGCCTTCTTCTCGAACGAAGGAGAGCCGAACACGTCGCCGTTGAGACGGAAAATCTCTCCATCCACGACCTTGGCGTGAAAAATGTCGTCTCCTTTTTGAAATCGCCCAATCGCCGCCATATGGGTGAACCGTATCAGCCGTATCCCCAGCCTCGCAAGGTGGAATCCCGGAATGCCTTGTTTGGGGTCCTCGGAAATGTCCGTTGACCTCCCTGCCCTGCGGCCTGAAGCTGAAGTCGTCTGAACGGATTGGGGGCGTACTGGTTTCGACCTGGGAATCCCGTCCGGGACGGCATGCCGAGGATGGTTCGTTGGCCTCGTAAAACATCGGACCAAAACATAACTGCTAACGAAGAGTTGGCCCTCGCAGCCTAACGTGCTGTGACGTTCTCCCCGTGACACCCGCTGGCGGGAGGGAACGCATTTAGCGGGAGGGGTCCCCTTTCGGAGTTCGCGCGTCAGGGGCCGACAGTTCCATGCGAGCTGGGTCCTGCAACTGGCCGTCCGCCCCTGACTGCAGGATTGAGATAAATCGGTGGACTAAGCATGTAGTCGTTCCGGGTTGCCTTCCCAGGGACGGGGGTTCAACTCCCCCCGCCTCCACCCGTCTGTTTTTTGCGGATGGAATACACCCGCGCTGCGGTCCTGATCAGCAGCCGGTCGCCTGCGATTGCGGGCGTGGCCATGCACATGTCGTCTTCCGCCAGCTTGTTGATGTGCTGGATTTCGAACTTGTCTCCTGCCCTGAGCACGAAACACGCGCCGTCCTCGTTCAGGCAGTAGATGTTTCCTCCCGCAGCCCACGGCGATGCGGTGAAAGCGAAGCCGTCCGGCAACCGTTCCCGGTCGTAAGCCACCTTCCCCGTCCGGGCATCCCGGCAGGTCACCAGTCCCCGGTCGAACAACACATAGATCCGGCCGTCGTGATAAAGGGACGACGGGTTGTAGGACGCACCCACCGGGTCCGACCAGGCGATGAACGAATTGCTGGCCTCGCCCGGCTTCAGGCTGATGTCGCCGGTGGCCCCCGGTCGGATGGCGTAAAAGGGCCGGAGCTTGTCCCCGACGTACCCGGAACTGACAAACAGGAGGCCGCTCCCGCTGTGCGGCGTGGGGATGGCAATGCTCGACATCCCGCTCAGTGACCAGAGGAGTTTACCCTGCAAATCGTAGCTGCGGACTGCACGCGTCCCCGAGGTGATCAGCTCCACCCGCGGTCCGTTGTCCCAGACGAACGGGGTCGCCCAGTTGCTCTTTTCATCCCGGTCCACCCGCCAGCGTTGGGTGCCGGTGCGGACGTCGAAGGCGGTCAACTCCGACTTCTCGTCATTGTCATCCTGCACCAACAACTGGCCTTGGTGGAGTGCGGGTGAGATGGCCGAACCCCAGCCGTATCGGGTCTTTCGCGCCGGCAAGGGATGCGACCAGATCTCGCGTCCCTCGTGGGAGAGCGCAAAGATCCCCACGCCGCCGAAGTGCGCGTAGAGGCGTTCGCCATCCACGACGGGAGTCTCTGCTCCGTAGCTGCTCTTGAGATGGATCGGGGTCTGGGGGGCTGCCCGATGAACGACCTTCTCCCACTCCACCCGTCCCGTGCCCAACTCGAGGCAGATCACTTTCCACAGATGCTCGGCCTTGGACGGCTCGGGACGCTCGCCTCCGAAGTATAATCCCTTCTTTGGCGGCTCCGACTCCCCGGTGGTCACCACCGTGGTCAGGAAGACGCGGTTGCCCCAGATCACGGGTGACGACCAGCTTCGGCCCGCAAGGTCGGTCTTCCACTCGACGTTCTCGGTCGCCGACCAACGCGCTGGCAACCGTGCATCCAATCCGATGCCGGCCGCGTTTGGCCCTCTGAACTGCGGCCAGTTCGTCTGTGCCCAGGCCTCGACGGCGGCAAAGAAGAGGCACCCCATGGCCAACGCGACCGCCATCCTACGTCCGATCGGAGATCTCATGATGCCAGCGTGCCCCGTTCGATCCAAAAACCGGAGTCTTATCCGCACGCACGCACGACCGCTCGTGCTCCGCTACGACGGTCCTTGGGCGACCAATAGCGCCTCCCCATCTGCGGAATCTGCGTCATCTGCGGATGAATCGCTCGGGCTCCCAATCTCCCCTCACCGTTTCAACCACCCAACCATCGTCCGGGTCACCAATTCAGGAGCATCCTGCTGAACCCAGTGACCCGCCTCGGGAACCGTCACCAGCGTCAGATCCTTCTCCAGCCATTTCCAGGTGTCGTTGAGTCCCTCGGCCAGCAGCGCCTGGTCCTTCAGGCCATGAAACATCAGCACCGGACAACGCACCTTCGGTCCCGGTTGCGAGGGGATCTCGTAGGGTTCCCTCGGGTAGTTCGCCTTGTAGAAGTTCAGCATGCCCTCGAAGGACGAACGACGGAACGCTGCCACGTAGTTCGGACGCGCCTGCTCGTCGCCGACG
>CAMCFL010000212.1 GCA_945873715.1 Akkermansia muciniphila | reverse complement strand
CCTTTAGCTCCAATTTGCCTTTGTTCCCCTCATAATTACCCAAGCTGCCGTAGCCAGGATCGGTGAACCAGATGCCGCCGTCGGGATGAACGACGAGGTCGTTGGGTGCGTTGAAGGGTCGGCCGTTGAACTTTTCCGCCAGCACCGTGACCGAGCCATCGCGCTCGTAACGAACCACCCGCCGGGTACCGTGCTCGCAGGAAAGCTGCCGGCCTTCGCGATCGAAGGTATTGCCGTTACTGTTGTGGGCGGGTTGCCGCAGGGAGCTCACGTGGCCGTCCTCCGCGAGCCAACGCAATTGGGCGTCGTTTGGAATATCGCTCCACATCAGGTAACCGCCCGTACCGCTCCAGGCCGGACCCTCCGCCCAAAGCATTCCGGTGTGCAGGCGTTTTATGGGGGTGCTACCGATCTTGTATTTCTTGAAACGCGGATCGAGCGCCCGGACATCTGGCTCCGGGTAACGAACCGGCGGGGCGTCGGGACCATAGCCGCGCGCCCAAAGCGGCGCGGTCGTAAGAGTACCGAGCGTAGTAAGAAAGGAGCGGCGCGTCGGGCCGGGTGATGAATCCATTGGAGGAAAGTTGGCGGACCGTATTACGAGAGGTTACTGCAGAGCGAAGAAGGGCAGGCGGCGAAGCATGCCGGCAGCAAAGAGGTTTCCTCGGTTTCGGCGGAATCGCTCATAGGGGATGGGAGTAGTCCTACCGCAGCCCCCGAAGCAATGCAGCCCAAAAATGTTTAGCTACCCACAAAATGAGCGCGCTGACTCCTTGCTTCAGGGCCCGCGAGTGTCTCGGCATTGAACATTCCCACCTTTTCAGCAGAGGTTCCAGAAGTCCGATTCCGCGCCGCAACGGTACCAGCTGGCGACCCGATTGTTGGGACCGGAAAAATTTAAGCGCCCGTGATGAAGCGCGGTGAGGTAACGCCATTGACGACGTTTGGCGGCAACCGTCCGAGAGCCGCGCTGACAGCGCGAGTAGCGGCGCCTTCCCGTAGTTTCCTGATCGCGGTCGGGCTGACGGAGGCGATGTGCGGCGCGGTGATCACGTTGGGCAGGCTCCGCAGCGGGTGGTCAACAGGCAATGGCTCCGGATCGAACACGTCCAGTGCGGCCGCGGCGAGACCTCCGCTTTCCAACGCGCTGACAAGGGCGGACGTGTCCACAAGGTCGCCGCGCGCGACATTTATGAGCAATGCCCCTGGTTTCATTTTCTTCAGCGTAGCGGGCCCGATGATTTGGCGCGTCGAAGCGGTGGAGGGACAATGCAGCGTGAGCACATCGGCTGAGGAAAGGATTTCCTCGAATGTGGCCGCATTCGCTCCGCTGGCGCTGATATCGCTGGACAAAACAACAGGGTCACTCACGAGCACCCGACATTTGAAGGGCAGCAGACGTCGCACGACTTCGCGCCCGATGCGGCCAAAGCCGACCACGCCCACGGTCAAGTCGCGCAGCGCTTTCATTTCCGACACGGGCACGGCAAGACGCCAGTGGCCAGCGCGGACATCGGTGGTGTGTCTGACTACTTGACGCGTCAGGCCGAGGATGTAGGCGAGTGTGTGATCGGCGACTTCATCAATGCAGTAATCAGGAATGTTGGAGACCGGAATACCATGAACTCGGGCGGCATCGAGGTCGACATTGTCAATGCCGATGCCGTAACGAACGATGGCACGCGCCTTGGCCATCGCCGCGATCACGTTGGCGTTGATTCTCGCAAATTGGGTAATGACTGCGTCGGCATTCCAGCACAGGTCAATCAACTCAGCTTCGGTCTTGCTCTGGCGTCCGACGAGTCGGCAGCCAGCGGACTTGAGGATGGCTTCCTCGAAGGCAAGGTCGGGAAAAGTGTAGTCGGTGATGACGACTGTGGCCTGCGTGTTCATAGAGCCACCAGCGTGGTCACGAATGAGCGATGGGGGGACGACGTGGAGCGATTCAAGGGGTGGGATGTTTGTGGGTGAGAATCGAGGGAGTCAACTTCAGTGGAGCTTCTCGCACCCGAACGAAGGCGACGAAGATCGAGCCGACCAGATAACATCCGGCGAGAAACAGTAAACAAACCCGATCGTCAAAGCCGTGTGCCTTGAGCCAGCCGACGTGGTGATTCCCGAGGAAGCCCGCGATGTTCGCGAACATATTGATGAAGCCAATCGACACGGCGGCCGCGGAGGCAGTGAGCGTCACCGTGGGTAGTGCCCAGAAGGGTGAGGGCCAAAAGAACGCCGTGAAACCGGTAAGGCATAACCAAACCATGATCAACCAGACGGGCTGGCCCCGGATCGTGCTTCCCGCGAGGAACAGTGCGGTCGCAGCCATGCCGGCGACGCAATGCCATTTTCGATCGCCTGTACGATCGGAAGAGCGTCCCGAAAGATACACCCCGACGATTCCACAGGCGTAAATGAGCCCACTCCACCACAGCACCTCCGAGGTCGAACCACCCGACACGCCTTTGACCGCGCTCGGCAGCCAAAACGCAAAGGCGTATCCACCGGTGTTCGTCGCGAAGATGCCCAGGGCCAGCAGCCACACGGTGGGCAAGCGCAATGCCTGCCACACGGAAGTATCCACGACGGCGCGTTTCGCCTGCGCCTCGGCCTCCAATTGCGCGGTGAGCCAATCGCGCTCATGTGGGGCCAGCCATTTGGCGTCGCGCGGGCGGTCCTCGAGGATGAAGAGCGTTGCCATGCCCAGCCCAACAGCGGGCAATCCTTCGAGGATAAAAAGCCACTTCCAGCCCGCGAGGCCAAACCAGTGGACGTCCAACAGAAGTCCCGACACAGGCGCGCCGAGCGCGAGGCTGAACGGCACCCCCATGACAAGCCCAGCCAAGGCCCGTCCGCGGTCGCGACTCGTGAACCAATGCGTGAAATAGACAATGATGCCGGGAAAGAATCCCGCCTCGGCGACGCCCAGCAGGAAACGAGCGATGTAAAACTGCATCGGCGTTTGCACGAAGGCGGTGAGCGCCGAGACAAAACCCCATGAGACCAAAATCCGGGCGAACCATTTGCGCGCACTCCAACGTTCGACGAGGAGCGCGCCCGGGATTTCCAGGATGAGATAGCCAATGAAAAAAATGCCGAAGCCGAGCCCGAATACCTCTTCCGAGAACCCGAGGTCGTCCGCCATTTTGAGCTTCGCGAAACCCACGTTAGCGCGGTCGAGATACGCGACGATGTAGAGCAGGAAGACGAAGGGGAGCACCCGCCAGGCGATCCGGCGGCGCAGTGCATCGGGATTAATGGTTGGCTCCATTTTACTCGTCCAGAGCGCGCACGGTGGTCAATGATTTGATGACACGATGGTCGTCCCATTTCCAAACGACCCTCTTGTCGCGGCTCACCTCAAAGGCGTGGGCACCTTTGCCCTCCTGGCCGCGCAGAAAATTGCCGACGAGGAGGTTGCCGTTCTTGAGCTGCTGAATGCTCGAGACCCAGGTAATATTCAACTCCGGAGCGTCCTTCGCCCCGAACTCCCACGCGACTTGTTTGTCCGGCGTCACCTCGATCACCCGCTTCTGCGTGCCGCACGAGATAAGCGTGTTGCCGTTGGGCAACCGCTGCGCATCACCGGCATTCTCGACGCCCAGGTATTCCCAGACGACTTTACCAGTGGGGTCTACCTCCCGCACCGCGCCTTCTCCTTCGTGGGCGGCGAGGATGTTTCCATTCGCGAGTTGATGAATATTGCGAACCTGTAGATGAGGGTCGGCATGACTGGTTTGGAGCGGGGTGACATGCACGATCTCGCCCTTCGGGTTAACTTCGACAGCCTGACAGGGTCCCTGTTCGGCCACGAGAGTGTTGCCGTTCGCGAGGCGTTCACAGCCGAGCACCTGCGGACACTTGCTAACGTATTTCCAGACCTCCTCACCCTTCCTGGTGACCTCACGAACCCCCGTCGGTTTGCCACCAAAGGCATAGAGCACGTTCCCGTTGGGCAGGACTTGAAAAAGGACCGCAATACTCGGCGGCGTGTGTTCCCAAGTCACCTTACCGACGGCATTCAGCTCGATCATGCGGTTGGGTCCCTTGCCATACTCGAACAGCAGTAAACGATGTTCAACGATGGGTTCGGCCGTTCGAGCCAAGAGAGCGGCACCGACAAATGCAGCGACCCATGCGTAGCGAATTCTTCTTTGGTTCATTGGCAAGTACCGGAGTTAAGGAACTGGGCAGGGCGGGCGATTATTTGCCGCAGCGTCTCGAGAAATCGCGCGGCTGGCGCGCCGTCGATCACGCGGTGGTCAAAGGTCAGACTGAGGGTGAGAATATCGCGCGGCGTGATCTGATCTCCGAGAAAGACGGGTTCGCGGACGATTCGACCGACACCGAGGATGGCGGACTGCGGAAGGTTGATGATCGGGTTGAAGTGGTCGATTCCCAGGCTACCGAGACTCGTGAGGGTGAACGTGCCTCCGTGGAGATGCCCGACCAAGAGCCGGCCCGCGCGCGCATCCTCGATCAGGGTGCGGGAGACGGCGGCGACCTGGTGAACGGTCAACGCCGGCACATCGCGGATCACGGGTGTCAACAGTCCGGCCGCTGTTTCGACCGCGAGGGCGATGTTGATCGGCGTGGGAACGAAGAGGGTTTCGTCGCGCCACTGCGTCTGGAGCAAGGGGTGTTGCTGCAATGCGGCAGCGGTGAATTTCACGAGCAGGTCGTTGAAACTGGGAGCCGACTGGCCCAATCCGGCGGCCTCCTTCAATTGTTCGCGCGTGTGGACAAGGTCAGTGGCATCGACACGGGTGGTCAAGGTCACGGGGGCAGCCTCATGAAACCCGGCCGACATTCGTCGCGCGATCGTGCGTCGGGTGGGGCTAATCGGTAGGACTCGCCCCGACAAATCAGATGCCCGCAGATCAACCGGGTTGGACGCCACGGGGCGATCCTTGCGATCCGCCTGAGCGGCGGCAGCGAGCACATCTCTTTCCCTAATTCGCCCCGTGCGCCCAGTTCCCCGCAGTTGGTTCAGATCGACTCCCAGCGCCGACGCGGTGCGCGCCGCTCGTGGACTGACCGTGATCGCACCCAAAACGGGTGCCGAATTGGGTCGCGCGGGTAATGACTCACTTGGCTCAGGCCGGGGCGCTGAAGCTGGGACAGCAGAGGACTTCCGGCTCGGGGTCCCTGACCCCGAATCAAACGATACGCTTTCACCTTCAGCCAGCAGATAGCCAAGCAGCGCGCCAACGCTCACGGTGGCGCCAGGTTCCGGCGCTTTGGGAGAAATGCGCAGGACGCCGCTTCCACTCGCCTCGATTTCCTGGGTGGCTTTGTCGCTTTCCAGACTAAAGAGCGGTTCGCCCTCCCGTACTGGATCGCCGTCGTTCTTAAGCCAGCCTTGGAAGATGCCCTCTTCCATCGTCCAACCAAGCCGCGGAACGATAATTTCTATGGCCATGTTATTCCTCGTATAAATCTCGGATGGCCTGCGCGATGGTTTCCGGATTGGGCACCACCGCCGCTTCGAGCGGAGGGCTATAGGGCGTGGGCGTGTGCGCGCCGTTGAGGCGACGGATCGGAGCATCTAGATCGTCAAACACGCGGTCTACGAGTTGCGCGGCGATCTCGGCGCCGATGCCACACGGCGCAAAGGTTTCATCCACGATCAGCAACCGCCCGGTCTTGCGGACCGATTGAACGATGGTCTCGGTGTCGAGTGGCGCGACCGTGCGGGGATCGATCAATTCCACGGAGATGCCTTCCGCGGCGAGCACATGGCAGGCTTCGAGCGTCTTATGCACCATCAGCGCGAGCGCGACGACCGTCACATCCGTGCCCTCCCGAACGACCGCCGCTTGGCCGAACTCGATGAAATATTCCCCGGCCGGCACACAGCCTTTCACGCCGAGCAGTTCCTTGTGCTCCAGAAAGAGCACCGGGTCGTGGCCATTGAGCGCTGTCTTGAGCAATCCCTTGGCGTCGAACGGTGAGGACGGAACCACAACGCGCAGGCCTGGAAAATGGGCATACATCGCATAATAATTCCCCGAGTGGTGCGTCGCCGCCGAGTGTCCAATACCGATGCAACCGCGCAGCAGCAGCGGCATCTTGAGTCGGCCGCAGCTCATATATTGGAGCTTGGCGATCTGGTTAATGATCTCGCC
Source organism: Akkermansia muciniphila (assembly GCA_945873715.1). Classification (GTDB taxonomy): domain Bacteria; phylum Verrucomicrobiota; class Verrucomicrobiia; order Limisphaerales; family UBA9464; genus UBA6176. Next base: position 157 of record CAMCFL010000212.1, on the reverse strand, counting down.
CACGCCGTCGAGGATGAAGTCAGAAAACATGAAATCCACGACCGGCCGCGTGCCGGTCATCGCCGCTCCGCCGGCAAGGCCGACAAACCCGCGTTCGCAAATCGGCGTGTCACGCAAGCGCTCCGGTCCGTATACGTCATACAAACCGGCAGTCGTG
>CAMCFL010000211.1 GCA_945873715.1 Akkermansia muciniphila | reverse complement strand
CCGCGGATGCGTCCAGGGTGTGCCTGGCATGTAGGCCGCTTGCCCTCGGCCGGCGATGTGGGAAACGCCCGCTGGGGGCAGCGGGCCTACACTGATTGCAACAAGCTCCCTGCCCATCGGTTCGGACGTGTCGGCGGGAAATGGCTTTGGAATCGGCGTCATCTGCGCCATCTGCGGATAGAATTCCGGAACCAAAAACTCCGATCACCCGCCTATGCGGGCACGGCGTTCGGCCTCGTAGCCGAGGGCGACCAGGCGTCCGAAGGCCCGTGCATATAGGTCGGGAACGATGTGTCGAACGCCGGCCGACTCGGAGTTTGCTCCGTGGAAGCCATCGTCCTCGCTGGACTCACGTCGGACGGATTCCTGAACGCTGACGAGGGTTCCGTCGCGGGAGAGGAACGGGTGACGGACACCTGCGAGTCGGGGGAGGATCCCGCGGAGTTGCCGGCGAAGGCGTGAGGCGAGTTCGTGGAGGACGTCGAGTCCGACTTGGTGATCGCGGCAGCGATCGGCCGAAGTGAAGACGAGATGGAAGGCGTCGTGGTCGGACTCGAGTGCGGCGAGTGCCGTGGAGATGTGGGTGAGCAATCCGAGGATGGGGACCAGCCCAAGGATCTCCTCGCGGACGGCAGGGGTCTCGGGACATCCGTCGATCACCACTTGATCGTGCCACCAGAGCAGGAGTGCGGCGCGCAGTCGGCCGGAGACGGCGACGGTCAGCGGTTGGAGCAGGGCCTCCATCGATTCGCGCTCCTCGCGGGAGCGCTGGGCGAGGACTTCCAGGGTGTCGGCCTTGGTGGAGGGCAATTCCAGATCGGCGGCATCCCACTTGATGGCGGCGGCGGTGAGCTGGCGGGCGGCATGGACCCGACGTTCGGCCTTCAGGGCGCGCATCCAGGCCCGCTGCCATTCCCGGGCGTCGGTTGCCGCGTCGAGTTCCACGCGAAGTCCGGCGATGGTGGCATGGAGATCGGCGACGGAAGTGGGTTCGAGCGGAAGGAATTCGCTCCATGGAATGGCGAGTCCGTGATGTCCCACGCCGGGCGCGTACGACTCGGCGACACGCTGCCCCGTGTTCTCGTCGTCGACGGAAGCGGTGGCAGCCTCGGCGGCCTCCAGACGCCCGGCTTCGGGTTCAAAACCGAGCAGTTCTGTGTAGTGCTCGCGGGTCACTTCGCGGCAAAGGGTGGGGAAGTCGGAGAAGAGGGCGGGCGCAGGCTCATCGACATCGATCTTTCCCGGCGCGCCGAGGGCGAGGGCGGCCGCCTCACGTTCGGCGTCGCACGGATGGGTGTCGAAGGTGCCGGTCTTTCCGTTTCGCGCGGCTTCCTCGATCGCATTCCGGGTCTCTTCGGGGAGGGAATCCGCCAGATGCCGGAGGTAGGTGGCGAGATCGTCTGGGAGTCGGCGTTCGCGCCAGGCGCGGGCGAGGAGCGGGACGGAGCTCTGCCAACCGACGTGAAGGAGTCGGATCCGTCGGCTGGTCTCGACGAAGGTCTCTGAACCGCCGATGCGGGCTTCCTCCTGGTCGGCATCGAATTCCATCTGGCGCAGCAAACGGCAGCAGGCGGCGTGACCGACGAGCATCAGTCCCTGGAGGAATCCGCGGGATCCCCGGATTCCCCAGTCGGCGAGATGGAGGGGAAATGCCAGGACCACCCCGGAATGTTCGATAGCTTCGGCGAGGTGATGGTCGAGGGCATCGCGTTCGTAGACCACGCGCCAAAGCCAGTCGCTGAGGTTGCGCACGACGAAGGTCAGTCGCAGGCCTGCATCCTGGTTGAAGTGTCCGAACTCATGGGCGAGCACCCCGCCGAATCCGCGGGCGGAAAGTCCGGCAACCAGAGGGAGTCCGAGTGTCAGGGTGAGATCGCCTTCGGTGATGCTCGACCAACCCTGACGAAACCGGACGGAAGCGTTCACCGAGCAGTCCACATCGACGCGCGACGGCGGCCGCGCCCCGACCTCCTGGCAGATGGCCCCGATGAACTGGAAGAGACGGGGATGTTCCTCGTGACTGATCGCCCGTGAAGGGGGCGGGACGGGGTGGCGTGCGAACAGGGGTTTGACGAGGAAGACGGTGACCAGCATCCCGACGAATCCGCCCACGGCGTAGCTGGTGACACCGGACGTGTTGGCCTGGGCCCAGTGGGCATGGGTGACGAGATGCCACACCGTCAGGCTGATCATGCCGCCGACGAGCCCGAGGTAGAGCGCGATGACGCCTACCAGCGCGACGGCGGCCCCGAGCAATGCCCGCTGGTAGGAGTGGATCATCTCACTCCCCCCGGACCCAGGCCAGCAGGTCGGCGAGATCCTGCGGGCTCAGAGCGGATTCGAATCCGGCTGGCATGAGGGATTGGGGCAGGGGTTTGATCGCCCGGATCTGGCTGCGGAGGATGGGTTGTTCGCCATTGCCGGCGGCGCGGACTACCAGGTTGTTGGCGGTCTCGGTGGCAATGATTCCCGCCAACGATTCGCCTCCCTCCAGGCTCAGGTCCCAGGCCCGGTACCGCGCCTCGATCGCCTGACTGGGGTCGAGGATGGCGGCCAGCCTCCAGTCGATGGGCTTCCCCGCCACCATGTTGAGGTCGGGCCCGACTTCCTGACCCTCGTTGCGCAGGCGATGGCAGGGGGCGCACAGGGCGGTGAAATGGAGGTGGCCCTTCTGGGCATCCCCTTTCAAGGCGGCGACTCCGGCGTAACGGACAATCACCCCGGCGCGATCGGCGGAACTCGGCCGGAGCGTGGGCGTCGTCGCGACACGCGCGGGAGCCTGTCCTGCCTTCAATTCACGAAACAGCCGGCTGCCGGGCGCGAGCGACGTCTGGATGGCGATGACGATGAGTTCGTCGGCGCGGTCGCGTTCGGCGAGTTCGCGGAGTACCGGTTCGCTCCATTCCTGCGGCCATTGCCCCAGACTGAAGGCGGCCTGCAATCGCACCGATGGATCGGCATCGGAAGCCAACGGCGCGGTTGCGTCGAACACCCCGCGATTCCCCGGAGCGAACCGTTCCGACTGACGCAGCGCCTCGCATCGGATGGCCGCGTGCGGATCGGTGAGGGCGATGCCCAGCGATTCCGGATCGAGTCCGCCATTGAGCCCGAGGGTGGAGAGCGCCTGGATCCGGACCTGCGGACGACGTGCCGGGGACAGCAGGGCACGGAGGCCGGTGAAGGTCGCGGGTTCGCGCCGGGTCGAGAGCAGGCGTTGGACGAGATCGCGTTGCCAACCGTTGGGCGAATCCAGCGCGGCGACCAACGCGGTGGAGTCGAGCGCGGTCAGGTTCGGGATCGGACGACGGACGGAGCCGCGGGGCGCGACCCGGTAGATCCGACCGCGATCTTCCCCCGCCCGAAGATTCACCCGGGCCTGCATCTCCGGCGAGATCCACTCCGGATGCTCCAGGATGAACCGGTACATGTCGGTCACATACAGCGCGCCGTCCGGTCCGGTGCGAAGGGTGGTCGGGCGGAACCACGGATCGGTACTGGCGAGGAACTCGGACTTCTCCTCGCCCGTTGCACGGTCGCTGCGGAGTCCGCTGCCAGCCGTCTGGAGGACTTCGCGGTGGACGAGGTTGTGGACCGGTTCGCTGATGAAGACGCTGGTGTCGAACTCCGGTCCGAAAAGCGTGTCGCGGTAGGGCGTGGGGCTGCATCCGCTGGTCACGTGGTTGAGTGACCACGGTTGGTTGGGGCGCACCACGGGTGCGCTGGCGGGAAAGGCGCGGGTGGAATCCTCCCGGTTGGCCAATGCCTGCACCACGCGCTTCACCGCCACCTGCGGATTCCGACGGAGATAGTGCTCGGGCAGGGTGACGTGCCACAGCCAGGTCGGGTTGTTGTTCCCGAACCAATGGCCCCAGTCGTCGCGGCGACGTCCGAACTGCGTTTGCGCCGAGACGGTTTCCATTTCGCCGGTGTCGGGTCGGATCCGCAGGTCGCGTCCGCTGATCGACAGGGATTTGCCGGTGGCGACGGATTTCACCGTGCCGCCGCTGTCGCCGTTGGCGAGGTAGAGCCAGCCATCGAGACCCCATTCGAATCCATTGAACCGATGCTGCTGGTTGCCGGCGTTGAACCCGGTGAACAACACCTTCCGGACGTCCGCCCGGCCATCGCCGTCGGTGTCCTCGGCGTAGAACAGGTCGGGTGCCGCCGCCACCAGCGCGCCCTTGCCCCAGGGCAGGACACTGGAAGGAAAGCCGATCCCTTCGAGGAACGGCACCATGCGATCCATCCGACCGTCGCCGTTGTCGTCGTAGAGCACCTTCACCACGCCGCCGGGCTTGCCCTGGCCGTCGATGCCCAGGGGGTAATCGCGCATTTCCACCACCCACAACCGTCCGGTGGCATCCCAGTCGAGGTACACCGGATCGATCACCAGCGGTTCGGCCGCCACCAACTCGACCTGGAACCCGTCGCGCACCCGCATGGAAGCAAGGGCTGCGTCGGGCGACCGAGCCGGGGGCATCCGCATCGCGATGAGTTCGCGAGCGTTGAGACGTTCAAGCGGGCCCGGCTTTCCGTCGGCTCCGGTTCGTCGGACGACCACGTCGCCGTTGACCAGGGCCACGTCGGCTCCGACCAGCGAGGGGGGTTCATCGGCGGCACCGGTGCGGGTGCCGGAACGGACGAACTGCGACCAACCCTTGGTCCAGCCCAGGTGCGGTTGGACGTTTCGCGTCCACAGGTGGATGGCGTAGCCCCTGGGATTGGAGAAGAGCAGATCGTCGAAGCCGTCGCCGTTGAGGTCGAGGAACCGCAGGCCGTTGTCGCGGCCATCGGTGTCGAGGATCGAGAGGCCTTCGGGGAGTTGGAAGTCCGCCTTGATCCAGGGGGCCGCATCAGAGGCGCGTTGCTGGATCTCGGTGACGCTGGGGCGGCTCACCAGTTGTTCGGGGCGCCCGTCGTGGTCGAGATCGCGGAGGACGGGTGCCTGGGCGAGGAGCGGCAATGCAGCGAAGAGCGCCCACCAAACGGGGGTACCGGCGGCTCGCCGGTACTGGGAGTGGCTTTGGTCAAGGAGGGGCGAGCCGTCCCTCCCCCCGTCAGGGTTGGCTTTGGCAAGAGGGGGCGGGCCGTCCCCTCCCCCGGCAGGGGAGAGGTTCATTTGCCCAGGCGGTCGAGGAGGTTGCGGGTGATCCGCACGACCGCCGGATCGCCACCACGCAGGCCGTGGGACCAGTCGGTGCTGCCGCAGGTGAAGACCGTGCCGCCACGGGCATAGGTGCCCAGCACGGCATTGCCCTTTCGACCCTTCTCCCAGCGTTCGTACCATTCGCAATCGTCCGGATGCCACTGGGCCGGGGCCGTCGCGAGCACTTCGAAGTTCTCCGGTGTCCCATCGCGATGGGTGGGCGTGGGCAGGCCGTCCTTCCACTCCAGTTCACAGCCGTCGCATTCGTACCCGACGATCGTGTCCTTGGCACCGAAGGCGTCACCGGCCTTGAGTTGGGTTCCTTCGAAGATCCAGTGGTTGGGACGATGCACGTTGAAGGCACCGGAGGCGTCCATGAGCTGGCCGTGGGACTTGTGATAGCCGCCCCAGAGGAATCCAACGCCGGTCAGCTGGTTCTCGGGGCGCTGGATCAGGTGATGGCTCCAGAGGGAGGAGAGGGTGGCCTGGCTGCCGCGGGCGACGAACACGGGATCCTGGTGGGCGTTCTGCTTCCAGCAGGTGAGCGCGGTGCCGTTGTCCTCGGCACGCACCTGCCAGCAGCAGGTGTTGCCACTGAAGAACGCGACGTTGCCGCCGGCGGTGATGTACTTCTCCAGGTGATCCCGCATCGGGGCCGACCAGTATTCGTCGTGGCCGATGCTCAGCACGAGTTTGTAGGCGGCGAGGATTTCCGGGTGGGATTCGAGGTCGCCATTGGCCGCGTACTCGAAGGTGTAACCGTTCGATTCGGCCCATTCGACAAACGCCTGTTCCCAGTTGGGAAACAGGGATTCGGGCGGACGATGGTAGGAGACCCGATGACCCTGGTTCCCGCCGCGACCGTTGTAGGCGTAGAGGCTGAATCCGCCCCAGTTGTTGTAGGCGTTGTAGGTGTGGGTGGAGAACTGGAGCAGGATCTTCGAGGTCCGCCCCGGTTCGGCGGCACGGACAATGAAGTAGCAGGTGGACTCGGAAACCCGGCGGTTCCGGCGAACGTACTTTCCGCCGCGATCCTCGACGCGGAGGCTGACCTGGTAGTATCCGCTGCGCCAGGTGGCCGGGATGGGCACGCGGAGGGCCACGGGCCAGCGGCAACCGTTGGAGGAGGCGTCCTCGGGGAT
>CAMCFL010000210.1 GCA_945873715.1 Akkermansia muciniphila | reverse complement strand
GCCGCCTGAGGGCAGGCGGCCTACATCCCTGAAAAGCTCAGGAAGCACCGCTACCGGGACGTCTGTTGGGCCACCTGACGTGAGAGTTCCTCCAGCCAGTGGGCGGCGTTGGCCTTGGCGGCTTCCACCGGGGCGAGATCGGGCACGATCGCGCGGGTCAGGGTGAACAGGGAAGTCTCCCCCGGTGCCAGGGGTTCGACCATCCCGGCCAATCCGTAGCAGGGACGGCCGTGCTGGCGGGCGCGGGCTGCGACCCGCCCGGTTCCCTTGCCCATGAGCGATTGTCGGTCCAGCGAGCCTTCCCCGGTCAACACCAGATCGGCCCATTCCAGATGACGATCCAGATCGGTCGCCCGGGCAAAGATCTCGAACCCGGATTCAACCCGGGCCTCCAGGAAGGCCTGGAGGGCAAAGCCCAACCCACCCGCCGCGCCGCTCCCGGGAATGGCGGCGATGTCGCGCCCGAGATGTTCCTTCATGACCTTTGCGAGTTGTTCCAGCGCGGCCTCGGCTGCGAACTGGTCCTCGGGCCGAAGTCCCTTCTGCGGACCGTAGATGCGGGAACATCCCGACGGACCCAGCAACGGATTGTCCACATCGACGGCCACGGTGAACCGGCACCTCGCCTGGAGCGGATCCGTAGGGGGCTGCACCCAGGCGAGTTGGGTGAGCTCCGTCCACTTCTGGATCTCGTTTCCGGATGAAGCGAGGAATTGCCAGCCAAGGGAACGCGCGAGGCCGAACCCGGCGTCGTTGGTCGAACTGCCGCCGATTCCCACCCAGCAATCCCGCGCACCGGAAGCGACGGCATCGCGCAGGACCGCACCGATCCCGAAGGTATCCAGTTGGAACGGGTGGAACTGTCCGTGGGGAAGGAGGGCCAACCCGATCGTCTGGGCCGTTTCCACGACGGCCACCGAGCGTGCGGACGCGTACCACCAATCGGAGATCCGTGGGCGTCCGGCGGAGTCGGTGGTGGCCGTGGATTGACGGGTGGCCTCCAGCGCCCCCGCCAGCACGCTGCCGAAGCCATCCCCGCCGTCGCTCATGGGGATCGAGTGGAGCGTGTCCCCGGGATGAATGGAGTGCCACCCGGCGGCGATGGCATCGGACGCCTGTCGGGCAGTGAGCGTGCCCTTGAACTTGTCCGGAACCATCAGGATACGACGTGGCATGAGCGTGGACAGGATGGGAACAGAGTCTCCCTGCGTCGACTGTGACCTGAAGTTGGACCGGGGGTACCGGCGGCCCGCCGGTACGGCATGGACCTGGACCGGCAAGCTGCCGATCCCCCCGGTCAGGGAGTAGGACTGGGGGTTTGAGGTGGGATCGCGGGAATGGTAGTGGTCCGCCCGCAGATTGAACCGTTGATCCCAGCATGAACGTCATCCATCGGGGGCGGACGAAGCCCTTTCGCACCGTCGACTTCGACGCTCCGGCCAACGCGGTGCTCCTGATCGAGCAACGCCTGCTGCCGCATCGGTTCAAGGTGGTGTCCATGTCCACCCATCGGGACACGGCCGCGGCTATCCGCGACATGATCGTGCGCGGGGCCGGTGCGATCGGGGCCACGGCGGCCTACGGTCTGGCCCAGGGTGCACGCGAATTCGGAGGACGTGGACGGGTGGCCTTCGAGCGCCATGTGGACCGGGTGTTCGAACATCTGAAGTCGGCCCGACCCACCGCCGTGGATCCGGTCAATGCGATGGTGGAAGTCCGGCGTCGGATGTCCCAGGGAACAACCGTGGCCGAGTGTCAGTCGCTGGCGCTGGAGGCCGCCCGGGCCTTCGCCGAGGAGAACGTGCAGCATTGCCGGGAAATCGGTCGACACGGGGCGCCCCTCATCCGCGAAGGCATGCGGGTGCTGACCCATTGCAACGCCGGTTGGCTGGCGTTCGTGGACATCGGGACGGCCACGGCTCCGCTGTACGCGGCGCAGGCGGAGGGCAGGAACTTCCACGTCTTCTGCGACGAGACCCGACCTCGATCCCAGGGCGCAACCCTCACCGCCTGGGAGTTGCATCAGCAGGGGATCGCCCACTCGGTGATCGCCGACAACGCCGCCGGTCATCTCATGCAACGCGGGGAGATCGACCTGGTGATCGTCGGGTCGGATCGGGTCCTCGGTCGCACCGGGGAGGTGGCCAACAAGATCGGGACCTATACCAAGGCCGTGCTGGCCCGGCGTCACCGCATTCCGTTCTACGTGGCCATCCCGCTCTCGACGATCGATTGGGAGATGACCGATGGCCTGCAGATCCCGATCGAGGAACGGGCGGGTGAGGAAGTGCTCGGGGCCTGGGGTGTGGACGCCGCCGGACGCCGTCGGCAAGTGCGGGTGGCCAACCCGGGAAGCACCGCACGCAACCCCGGCTTCGATGTCACCCCGGCGGAGCTGATCACCGGGATCATCACCCCGGTGGGAATCCTGAAGCCCGGTCAGTTGTGGAAGAATCGGGCCCGGCTCGGAGGGACGAGCGCGGTCGGAGGCTCCGTCGGAGGGGCGAGTTCCGCGAGTCCGTAACTCCTCCCCAATTCAACCTGAACGCTGGAGGAGTATCTGCACAGGGCGCTGATGGCGCAGATGCCGAGGCCACTTTCAGCGGAGTGCATCTCCAGAGAAGACGCCCGCTGAGGGCAGCGGGCCTACAAATGGGAATGCGTGTAGGCCGCCCACACGCCTTCGCCCAATAACCACACTTTGCAAAGTGTGGTCGGCCGCGGGGGGCATGGGTCGATGGACGAGCTTCGCGAGTGCGTTGGCAGGGCGGATGGACGTGGGCAGTGGGCCCGCCCAACAAAAAGCCCGGCACTACCCGATCTCGGGCGGGGCCGGGCTGTGGGAACCGCCGGTACTTCAGTAGCGCACGCGGTACAGACGGAGGTTGGCACCACCGGCACCGGTGTCGCCCAGTTCAGCCTCGCGGCCATCACCGTTGATCGTCAGGCCGACCTGGGTCCAGGTGCCGACCACGCCGTCGCGGGCATCCAGGGAGTAGACCTTGCCCGGGAGCGTGGTGAATTGGACCAGGGCGGTGGCGGTATCAAACCGGATGCCGGTGATGTCCGGGCGCGTGGTGGAATCTGCGCGGAATCCCAGATGTTGGATGCGCAGGTCGGTGGCGCGCGGAGTGTCGGATGCCATATAGGTACCGATGGTCGGCAGATAGTCGGCCAGGGCTCGCTGTTCGGCACCGTCGGTGTCGAAGACCTTGGTCATCCCGGCAGGCACGAGGTTGACGACGCCCGTGCCGAGCGTCAGCGGGTAGTACGAGTCACCGCCGGTCGCGAGGAAGTCGAGGGTGACCATGCGGAAGGTGCGGTTCGGATCGCCGACGAGGACCCCGTTTTCAACGACGAGATCGAGGGAGCCGTCCGCGCGTCGCGCCACGAGGGAGCGGAGGCGTTGGCCTGGGTTGTCGATGCCGGTGATGGAGTTGTTGCTGGCCCGGAGGTAGGTCATCGCGGGCAGGGTGGGATCGAAGGCGAAGGACATGCCGGCGACCTGGGGGAACTGACCCGGGGTGGAGGTGGCCGTGGTACCGGCGACGGCCCATTCCATCGTGTGGCGCAGCTGCTGGGCCGTCAGGGTGAGGAGGGCGAGGCCGTTGTTGAACCGGAGCGAGTTCTCGATGTCGAGCTGGCTGATCTCACCGTCCTTCTTGCCGACCCGCGGGTTGGCCGGGGGCGGGATATAGACGGGTTGACTGTCGCCACCCGAGGAGAGGACCCCACCGATCGAGTCCCGGATGCCGCCGCCGTTCTTGAGGGAGAGGGTGGTGGTCGGGTCGGTCACGCGACCGCGCCAGAGGTTGGCGTCGGCCGTGAGGTTGCCGAGGTTGCTTTCCTCGGTGCGGACGCTGTTGCGAAGGCCGTTGAGGTACACGGCGGTGGAACCGAAGCGTCGGCCATCCTTGCCGTCCACGATGCCCGCGAGCGCCGCGACGATGTGGGTGATCGCAGGGGTGACGGCGGCGGAACCGGTGGCGAGCACGCCCTCGGCATCCGTTGCGTAGATACCGCTGCGGGGATCAAGGGTGCTGACCTGACCCTGTTCGTTGAAGCCGAGGACGAGGCGTCCGAGGTATTCGTAGTTGGCGCCGGCATTGACGACCTGCACGGGCTCGCCGGTCGGCGAGGTGAAGGTGACCGGATAGTTCTCCGCACGGCTGTCTCCGACGCGGAGGCGGTCGGTGGGCTTGGCGAAGACCGTATGGGAACCGCCGGCGATGATGACATCGACGTCGCGGAGTTGGGTCGCGAGCCGGAACTCGTTCGCGTACTGCTGGAGATGGGCGAGGAGGATCACCTTGTTGCAACCCCGGGCAAGGAGGTCGTCGACGACCGCCTGGATGGCGACGGGCAGGTTGGTGTTCACCACGATGGAACCGGGGGAACTGATCTGGCGCAGTTCGATGGTGGTGGCTCCGACGATGCCAATCAGTTGGCCGGCGACGGTGATGGTGGTGGACCGGGCGAGGCGATTGGTGCCGCGGCGCCAGTCCTGTCCATCGGCGGTGATCAGGCCCCGGGTATTGCCGTCGGCGTTGAAGTCGAGGTTGGCGCTCAGGTACGGGAACGTCGTGCCCGCGTAGGCCGCGGCGGCGTCGGCGCGCAGCATGGAGGCGAACTGGGCGGTGTTGTCGTCGAACTCATGGTTGCCGGCGGCGCTGGCCTGGATGCCATAGGCATTGAGCAACGCGATGTCCGCACGTCCCTTGACGCCGTTGTACGGGGCCAGGGGATCCGCACTGGCGGTGAAGAAGGGGCCGGGGATGTAGTTGTCGCCCGAGCTGAGGGTCAGCGTGTTCGTCGGGATCTCGGCGCGAAGTGCATTCAAGACCCGGGAGAATCCGATGGCGTCGTCCAGGGCAGGGATGCCGGCCTCGAAATCGGAGGCGTGCAGGATCTGGAGGTTGAGCGGGGCCGACACGGCTCGGGTGACGGTGATGGCGACGGGCGCGGAGGTGGTCGCCAGGCCCAGGTTGTCGAACGCCACGGCGGCAAAGGTGTGGGTCCCGAGTGGCGCGTTGGTGATCGAGAAGGTGAACGGGGCGTTGGTGACCGTCGCCACGCGCGCTCCGTTGCGGTGGAACTCGACCTGACGGATGAAGCCGTCCACGTCGCCCGCGCTGGCGGTGACCATCACGAGGGCCGGGGCGGGAATCGACGCGCCGTCGACCGGGGCCGTGACGGTGACCGTCGGCGCGACGTTGATCGCGGTGATGGTGACGGCGCGATTGGCTTCGTCGGTGAGACCATCGTTGTCGGTGACCTTGACGGTATAGACCCGGTTCCCAACGGGCGGGGCTTCGACGTTCAGGCGGAAGGGGAAGGCGGACACGGTCCCGATCAGGAGGCCGTCCTGGAGGAACTCGGCCTTCACGATCCGGCCGTCCAGGTCACGGACCGATGCTTCCAGCGTGAGCGGACCGGCTGCGTAGGCGTCGGTGGTCGGGAGTTTCCAGGAAACGGCGGGAGGCGTGGCGGCCCCTGGCAGGGTTCCATAGCCGGGCAGGGTCACCCGATAGGCGAGGAGCATGTTGTCGACCGGCACGTCGTTGGTGCCGACGGCCACGCCGTTGTGGATGACCACGGACGTCTTGAAGTCGTTGTCGTTGCCGACGAGGAGAAGGAAGTCGTCGGGACGGGTGGCGTCCTGGATGGGGATGAGACCGAGGGCCTCCCACTTTTCGCTGATGGTGTTCTGATCCTGGTTGGTGCTGACGTTCAGGTTGAACTTGGCCAACTGGACCGGATCAATCAGGTCGACGAAGTCCTGCCGAACCATCGGCGCGACTCCGGCGGGAGCGGAGCCGGTGGGGAGATTGAGTTGGCCCGGGGTTCCCGGGGCGAGGTCGTACGCGCCGCCGGCGATGTTGGTGGCACCGGAGGTGGTGGCGAGCACGACGCGCTTGAAGGAGGGCGCGGTGTTGGTGCCCACACCCAGTCCGAGGCCATCCCGTTCCAGGACGAGGAAGGTGTCCTGATTGACGGCGAGGACCTCACTGACGGGCGTGTGCCGGTTGGTCAGTGCCGTCCCGTTCAGGGTCAGCGTGTAGAGATGCTCGGTGACCACCATTCCCCGCGTGGGGGAACCCGGCTCGATGTCGAACTGGAGGAGACGGGTGTTGCGACTGCCATTGGCGGCGCCGCCATCCTGGATGGTCGGCGACTGAAGCATCGCCACGAGGCGCTTGCCGTCCGGAGAGATCGTCAGACCTTCGAGGCCCCGATTGTTCCGGCGTCCGGACACCGGCGCACTGGCTCCGGTGAAGTTGAGTGCCCCGGT
>CAMCFL010000209.1 GCA_945873715.1 Akkermansia muciniphila | reverse complement strand
TGGTACCCCGGGCTAATCGCTGAAACGCCTCCGGCGTACCGCACACCCGCCGTCTCAGGCGGGGGCAGTGTCAAGATGCGCCCCTCCGTCCAGGGCGCACCTTACGCTTTTCGTCACTGCTGTAGGCCCGCTGCCCTCAGCGGGCGGTTCTTCATCGCCGCCTGAGGGCAGGCAGCCCACAGCAATGGCCAACTCCAGATGCACTCCGCCCGGCCCTCCGCCGCTCGCACACGTTGACGCCCCGGTTTGGCGACCATAGCTTGCAGGCCATGATTGCCGGAAAAATCGGGGCAGGAATCGCGGCACCGCCGTCGGTCCGGGTGGGCGATGAGCGTTTGATCAAGCTGACGGGTGCGGCCGGGAACAAGGTGAGCAGCCTGCTGACCAAGCAGGGGCGTCCCCAAGGGGTCCTGCGCGTGGCAGTGGTCGGTGGCGGTTGTTCCGGTCTCCAGTACAAGATGGACCTTCAGGATGCGCCCCAGAACCGCGACATCCTGGTCGAGAGCGCCGGCGTCCGGGTGGTGGTCGATCCCAAGAGCGCCCTGTACGTCACGGGATCCGAGCTGGATTTCGTCGATGCCCTGCAGGAAGGCGGGTTCAAGGTGACGAACCCGAACGCCGCCACCAGTTGTTCCTGCGGCGAGAGCTTCAGCGCATGACCGACGCCTTCGCGCTGCTGGGCGAGGAACGTCGTCCATGGATCAATGCAGACGCCCTCAAGGACCGGTTCCAGGCCATGTCGGGGCCGCTGCACCCGGATCGGTTCCACGGTGCCCCGGAGGCGGAACGGACGGCAGTGGGTCACCGCTATGCAGATCTGAATTCGGCCTACCAGACCCTGAAAGAGCCGCGGGATCGACTGTTGCACCTGCTCGAACTCGAGCTCGGTGGAAAACCCAAGGACATCCAGCGCATTCCGCCGGGCACCATGGATCTCTTCGTGGAAGTCGGGCAGACCTGCCGTGACTGCGACGAATTCCTGAAGAAGAAAGCCGCGGCCACCTCACCGATGCTCCGGTTGCAGGTGATGCAGGCCGGCATGGAATGGATGGACCGACTCCTGGATCTCCAGGGACGCATCCGCGCCGCCGGCGACACGCTGGGTTCCGAACTGTCCGGATTGAACCCCATCTGGGCCTCGGCGCCGCCCGTGGGGACGGCCGATCGGGCTGCTGCCCTGCCGCTCGAACGATTGGAGCAGATCTATCGCGCCCTCAGCTACGTCGCCCGCTGGACCAGCCAACTCCAGGAGCGCATCGTTCAACTGGCGGTGTGAGGAGGGCGGACCTGGTCCAACGTGGGCGTGTTTTCGCGGTTGTAGGCCCGCTGCCCCCAGCGGGCGTTGCTTCCCATCGCCGCCTGGGGACAGGCCGGCCTGCAGCCATGACCAACTCGTGCCGCTGCCTCCGTAGTTGAAAGCCTGCGAAGAGAGGGCACTCTCTTCCTCAATGTCAGCGCGTGCTTGGAATCGATGGCTTGGATGGAGTCTGGCGATGGCCACCTCGGCAGCCGGACTGTCGGCAGAGGACATTGGGTTCAATCGCGATATCCGGCCCCTTCTCTCGGACCAATGCTTCGCCTGCCACGGCTTCGACGCCAAAAAGAGGAAAGCCGGTCTCCGACTGGACCTGGCCGAGGGAGCTTACGCCGCCAATCGCGAGGGACGCGTCGCCATCAAGCCGGGGGATCCCGAGGGCAGCGAACTCTGGCGACGGTTGAACACGTCGGATCCCGACGAAGTGATGCCGCCACCCGAATCGCACAAGACGCTCTCCGACGCCCAGAAATCCCTGATCAAACGCTGGATCCAACAGGGTGCGCGCTACCAGAACCACTGGTCGTTTGAAGCGCCGGTCGCGTCGGCGATCCCGGCACCGGTGAATGCCGCCTGGACCGTTCAGAATCCCATCGACCGTTTCCTGCACGCCCGACTCGCCGCGGAGAAGCTCACCCCCACGCCCGAGGCCAATCGTGCGCTGCTGGCGCGTCGGCTGAGTTTTGATCTCCGGGGACTTCCTCCCACACCGGCCGAGGTCGAGGCCTTTGAATCCGATCGTCAGCCGGGAGCCTATGAACGACTGGTGGATCGCTGGCTTGATTCGCCGCGCTATGGCGAGCAGATGGGACGTCACTGGCTGGATGTGGCGCGCTACGCCGACACCCATGGGCTCCATCTCGACAACGAACGCGAGATCTGGGCTTACCGCGACTGGGTGGTGCGGGCTTTCAACCGCAACCTGCCCTTCGACCGGTTCACGATCGACCAACTGGCCGGCGACCTCCTCCCGGGGGCATCCGAGGATCAACTCGTCGCCACCGGGTTCAACCGCAACAACGTCACCACCGGTGAAGGCGGAGCCATCGATGCCGAGTACATCTTCCGTTACGCCGTCGATCGGACGTCCACCACGGCGCAGGCCTGGATGGGCCTGACGGCCGGGTGCGCAGTGTGCCACGATCACAAGTTCGATCCGGTTTCGCAGAAGGAGTTCTATTCGCTCTACGCCTTCTTCCACAGCGCGGGCGACCCGGCGATGGACGGTAATGCCCGACGCACACCGCCCGTCCTCGAACTGAAGTCGGAGGAGGATCAACGTCGGCTTGAACAGTTCGAAGGCACCCTGCGCGAACGCGAGGCACTGGTGACCGCCGCGGTCGCAAAGCTGGTTTACCAGGATCCCGCCCTGCTCTCGCCGCCGCCCCCGGTCCGCACCGTCGAGTCGGTCTGGTTCGATGACGACCTGCCGCCGGGGGCCAAGCCGCAGGTAAAACCGCAGACCGTGACCGCCGCCGAAGGTCCGGTGTTCGCCGGGCGCCAGGCCCTCAAGCAGAAGGGGGTTGGCATCTTGCAGGACGTCTTCGAGTCCGTGGCACTCGACCTGCCCCGGCAGGGTAAATTCTTCGCCCACGTCCACCTCGATCCCATGGATCCGCCCAAGACCATCATGATGCAGTTCTTCCAGGGCAACTGGGAGCATCGGGCCGTCTGGGGCGACACCGACGCCATCGGTTGGGGTGAGAAAGGCAAGGCCAGTCGCTGGATCGTCGGACCCCTGCCCAAGGCCGGCGAATGGGTACGCATCGAGGTGGACGTCGAGAAACTCGGCCTGAAGCCGGGCGAAAAGATCACCGGCATCGCCTACACCGAGTTCGGCGGAACCCTGTACTGGGACCGGACCGGATCGCTGGCGCAGGTGGATCCAGCCAACGACCCGCTGACGTCGATGGCCGCCTGGATGCGACCCTACGAGGGCAAGGATGCGAAGGATCTCCCCGAACCCGTGCGCAAGGTCTTCCGGGAATCCACCACCACCAACCGCACTCCCGACCAGGTCCAACTCCTGCGCAGCCATTATCTCGCCAAGGTGTGCGCCGAGACCCGGCCGGTGATCGAACCACTCACCGCCTCCGTCGCCGAGATCCGACGTCAGCGCGACCAGTTCCGGGAAGCCATTCCCCGGACCATGGTGTGGCACGATCTGGAGAAGCCTCGCGACAGCTTCGTGATGGTGCGCGGGCAGTACGACAAGCCCGGCGACAAGGTCGGCAGGAGCACCCCCGCCGCGCTGCCGCCACTGCGACCGGCCGGTGACCTTCCCACCCGGCTCGACCTCGCCCGCTGGCTGGTCAGTCAGGAACACCCGCTGACCGCGCGGGTGATCGTGAACCGTTTCTGGCAGCAGTTCTTCGGGATCGGCCTGGTCAAGACGGCCGACGACTTCGGTTCCCAGGGCGAACCGCCCAGCCACCCGGAGTTGCTCGACTGGATGTCCGTCCACTTCCGCGACAGCGGATGGGACGTGAAGGCACTCGTGCGTTTGATCGTCACCTCGGCCGCCTACCGGCAGGATTCACGCGCCGCGGCGGAGATCTGGCAACGCGACCCGGAGAATCGGCTGTTGTCCCGCGGACCGCGCTTCCGGCTCGATGCCGAACAACTGCGCGACAACGCCCTGTTCGTGAGCGGCCTGCTCGACCCAACGGTCGGTGGCCGCGGCGTGCGTCCCTATCAACCGCCCAACCTGTGGGAACCAATCGGGTACAGCGGTTCGAACACCCGTTTCTACAAGGCGGACACCGGTGCGGGCCTTTATCGCCGAAGCCTGTACACGTTCTTCAAGCGGACGGCACCACCGCCCTTCATGACCACCTTCGATGCGCCCAACCGGGAGCAGATCTGCTCCCGGCGCGAACGCAGCAACACTCCCTTGCAGGCGCTCCAACTCCTCAACGACGTACAGCATTTCGAAGCCGCCCGCGCCCTGGCCACCCGCGTCCTGACCGAGGGCGGCACCGCTCCCGCTGACCGGATCCGCTTCGCCTACCGCGCCGTCCTCTCCCGTCCGCCGTCCCCCGAGGAACTCGGGTGGATGCTGGAGGTGCTGACGCCCTTGCAGGCCCGTTACCGCGCCGATGCCGAAGCCGCGAAACAGGTCGTCAACCAAGGCGAATCCCGCCCGCCTGCCTCCCTGCCGGTCGCCGAGCTCGCCGCCTACACGCTCGTCGCCAACCTGATCCTCAACCTCGACGAAACCATCACCCGGAACTGACGCCATGGATCCCCTGTTCGAACACCAATTGTTGCAGACCCGACGTCAGTTCTTCGGCCGCACGGGCATCCGCCTGGGTGCGCTGGCGCTGGCCGGGCTGGGAGCGGGCCCGGTGGCGCGCGCCCTCGCGGCCACGGGAGCAGAACGGGTGCATCCGGCCATGGCCGGACTGCCCCACTTCGCGCCGAAGGCGAAAAGCCTGATCTACCTCCACATGAACGGCGGGCCGTCGCAGATCGACCTGTGGGACTACAAGCCGGGCCTGCGCGAGTTCTTCGACAAGGACCTGCCCGAATCCGTCCGGAACGGACAACGCATCACCACCATGACCTCGGGACAGACCCGGTTCCCGGTGGCACCGTCGATGTTCCAATTCTCGCAGGCCGGCCAGAGCGGACGCTGGATCAGCGAACTCCTCCCACACACCGCCCGCATCGTCGATGAACTCGCCCTGGTGAAATCAATCCAGACCAACGCCATCAACCACGATCCCGCCTGCACCTTCGTGATGACCGGCAGCGAAGTCCCGGGAAAGGCCAGCCTCGGGTCCTGGCTCGCGTATGGATTGGGGAGCGAGAACAACGACCTGCCCGCCTTCGTCGTCCTGACCCCCAACTGGTCTTCCAAGGCCGACGCTCAGGCGCTCTTCACCCGCATGTGGAGCAGCGGTTATCTCCCCACCCAATACACCGGCGTCGCCCTCCGCGCCGTGGGCGATCCGGTCCTCTACATCCAGAATCCCCCCGGCGTCTCGACGGCCGATCGGCGGACCGTTCTCGACACCCTCAACCGCATCAATGCCCGGACCCACGCCGAGTTTGGTGATCCCGAAACCCTCACCCGGATCGCCCAATATGAAATGGCGTTCCGCATGCAACGCAGCGTGCCGGAGCTCGTCGATTTCGGCGGGGAATCCAAGGCGATCACCGACCTGTACGGTCCCGACGTCTCCAAGCCGGGCAGCTACGCCGCCAGCGTCCTGCTGGCGCGGCGCATGGTGGAACGCGGCGTGCGTTGCGTTCAGATCCTTCACCGCGGATGGGATCAACACGGCAGCCTGCCCTCCGAGATCCGGGCGCAGTGCCGCGACATCGATCAACCAACGGCCGCACTGATCCTCGATCTCAAGGCCCGCGGGCTCCTCGACGAAACCCTGGTGGTCTGGGGCGGAGAATTCGGGCGGACCGTCTATTCCCAGGGAACGCTCACCAAGGACAACTACGGCCGCGATCATCACCCGCGGAACTTCTGCATGTGGATGGCCGGGGGTGGCATCCGGGGCGGACAGGTGTACGGCGAGACCGACGACTTCAGCTACAACGTGGTGGAGAATCCGGTGCACATCAACGACCTCAACGCCACCCTGCTGCATTGCATGGGCGTCGATCACCGCCGGTTCACCTTCAAATCCCAAGGCCTCGACCAACGCCTCACCGGCGTCGAGGAATCCAGCGTGGTGAAGCCGTTGCTCGCGTGAGGGGCGGGCGGGGCGGGGCGCGGAGCGGGAAAGTTTTTAGATTCAAGATTCAAGCCCGAGCGAACCTCGTCGCCTACCCGTAGGAGACGAGGTTACGAGACTCTGACTTCCACCCGGACGCACCCCGGCCCACCCGCGTTCCCCGCCCCACCAGAATGAGCCTCGTCACCTCGTCGCCTACCCGTAGGAGGCGAGGTTACGAGACTCTGACTTCCACCCGGACGCACCCCGGCCCACCCGCGTTCCCCGCCCCACCAGAATGAGCCTC
>CAMCFL010000208.1 GCA_945873715.1 Akkermansia muciniphila | reverse complement strand
CCCTGCTCCACGCCGCTCCGCCCGTCCCCCTCCAACAGGCCCATTCCCACAACGACTACGAACAGAAGCGGCCATTGGCCGAGGCCCTCGATCACGGGTTCTGTTCCGTCGAAGCCGACATCCACCTGGTGAACGGGCAACTGTGGGTGGCCCACGATCGGGTGAAGGCACGTCCGGAGCGGACGTTGCAGGCACTTTACCTCGATCCCCTGCGCGAACGTTGCCGCACGAACGGAGGGCGCGTGTACGCCGCGACCAACGGCTTCACGCTGCTGATCGACGTCAAGGCGGACCCGGAAGGCACCTACCGCGTCCTCGATCCCCTGTTGCGCGAGTATCGCGGGTTGCTGACCCGATTCACCCCGACCAATACGACGGCGGGTGCCATCACCGTGATCCTGTCCGGGGCCCGGCCCACCGCGCAGGTCAACGCCCAGGCGGAGCGCTTCTGTGCCATCGACGGTCGACCGGAGGATCTCGATCTGAATCCTTCCCCCCATCTGATCCCCTTGGTCAGCGAATCCTGGGGCACCGTGTTCAAGGGTCCCGGCGGATCCTCGTTTTCCCGGGCCAACCGCGCGCTCCTCGCGAGTCTCGTCCAACGTGCCCATTCCCAAGGCCGACGTCTCCGCTTCTGGGGGGCACCGGACCGTCCCTGGCTTTGGGGCGAGCTCCGCGACGCGCAGGTGGACCTCATCAACACCGACCGCATCGCTTCCCTCGCCGCCTTCCTCCGCGGCCAACCGATCCCGGAACCCAAGCCGACCCCCGAAGAACCCTGATCCCTTTCCCTCCTGTCCCTGAATCGATCACCCCTCCAAGCCATGCCTCTCAATCGTCGACAGTTCATCACCGGTTCCACCACCACCGCCGCCGGGCTTCTGCTCGCGGGCCGGGGCCACGCCCGTCCACCGCGGTCGTTCTCCCCGAACGAGAAACTCAACCTGGGAATCATCGGGGTCGCCGGTCGAGGCGGCGAGAACCTCGAAGGCGTCAAACACCAGAACATCGTCGCGCTCTGTGACGTGGACGACCAACGCTTGCGCGCTGCCGCCATGAAGTTTCCGGGAGCGGCAACCTTCTCGGATTACCGCCGGCTGATCGATCACCCCAAACTGGATGGCATCGTGGTCTCGACTCCCGATCACACCCACGCCGTCATCACCATCGACGTCCTCAAGAGCGGCCGTCACGCCTACTGCGAGAAGCCGCTGACCCACACCGTCTCGGAACTGCGTCGACTCACCAAGGTCGCCACCCAGTCCGGCCTGGTCACCCAGACCGGAAACCAGATCCATGCCTCCGAAAACTACCGTCGCGTCGCCCAACTGATCGCCTCCGGAGTCATCGGCAAGGTCGCCGAAGTCCATCACTGGGCCGGCTCGGCCTGGGATCCCCGGCCGACCCCCGCCGCAGAACCCGTCCCGGCTGGGTTCAACTACGATCAATGGGTGGGCCCGGTTCGCTGGCGCGACTACAGCGCGGAATGGGTCCCGTTCAACTGGCGGCGCTGGTGGCATTTTGGCGGCGGCACCCTCTCCGATTTCTGCTGTCACCACATGGACCTGGGAGTGTGGGCGCTGGGCTTGGGCCTTCCTTCCACCATCGAAGCCGAGGGTCCCGAACCGCACCCCGAATGCGCTCCAACGTGGTTGAAGGTCCGCTACGGATTCGCCGCCAAGGGCAATGTCCCGGCCACCACCATGTACTGGTACTCCGGGGCCAAACGCCCAGAGATCCCCGGAACCCCCGACCTGACCAAGTGGGGCGGCGGCACGCTCTTCGTCGGCTCCAAAGGCATGCTGCTCGCCGATTACGGGCGTCATGTGCTCCTGCCCGAAACCGACTTCAAGGACGTCGTCCTGCCGGCGCCCGACTTCGCCAAATCGGTCGGTCATCACGAGGAATGGATCCGCGCCATCCGCGGCGAGAACCTCGCCCTGCCCCGCTTCGCCTCGATGGGACGGACCAACTCCCCCTTCGCCTACGGGGCGATCATCACCGAACTCGGATTGCTCGGGAACATCGCCTTCCGCACCCGCCGCAAGATCGATTGGGACGCAACCAGCCTCCGTGCCCGGGGTGTGGCCGAGGCCGACCGCTGGATCCAGCACGACTATCGCAAGGGCTGGAAGCTGGGCTAAGCTTGAAGAAGGACGGAGAACCGGGATGCTGACGCCTCGCCATCGCACGGGTGCCAGTTGAGTTGGTTGTCAGGGATGTAGGCCCGCTGCCCTCAGCGGGCGTTTTCACATCGCCGCCTGAGGGCAGGCGGCCTACACGCAGGACAAACTCAAGGTGCACCCCCATCGCAGCCTCCCTGTCCCGTGCACTCGAAGCGATCCCTCGAACCTGCAAGTCCGCCTGACCACGAACGGTCGGGCTCGTGCCGCCCCCGCGGCTCGCTACCCGTATTCCGGCAGTGGGCCCTTCTGCTGACCCTTCCCTTCCTCCTCGTCCTGATCTCCCGCTCGCCGCTGGCCGCGGCCGGGACCAATGAGGTTCCCGGCCCGGTCCCCGGCTGGCGCATGGAACTCGTCGCCAGCGCCCCGGAGATCCGACATCCCTCCGTCGTCGCCTGTGCCCCGGATGGCCGGGTGTTCGTCGCCGAGGATCCCATGGACATCTCGCGACCCGCCCAGGTCGCCGAAGGCCGGATCCTCTGCCGGCATCCCGACGGACACTGGACCGTCTTCGCCGAGGGTCTGCACGCCGTGTTCGGGATGCAGTACCTGGAGGGGCGTCTGTACGTCCTCCACAACCCGCGATTCAGCGTGTTCCGCGACGACCACGGCGTCGGGCGCGACCGCTCGGAAATCATTGAGCAGACCAACCCCAATCCCTGGGCCCTCGATTGGAACGATCACGTCCCCGCCAATTTCAAACTCGGCCTGGACGGCTTCTTCTACCTCGCCGTTGGGGACAAGGGCCTCTTCGGTGCCACCGGCCGCGACGGTCGCCGCGTCGATCTGCATGGCGGCGGCATCGTGCGCATCCGTCCCGATGGAACCGGGCTGGAAATCTTCTCCACCGGGGTCCGGAACATCCTCGACGTGGCCCTCACGGACGAAGACGACCTCTTCACCTATGACAACACCGACGAAAACCACTGGATGGGCCGCGTGACGCACATGGTCGATGGCGGGTTCTACGGTTACCCCTTCGACTTCATTCCCCGGCGCGACTACACACTCTGGAACCTGGCCGACTTCGGAGCCGGTGCTGCCACCGGGACCACGGCGGTGACCGGTGATGCCCTTCCTGCCGAGTTTCGCGGCAACCTGTTCCTCGCCGATTTCGGGCAACGCAATGTCCGTCGGGTCACCCTCGCACGCGATGGCGGATCCTTCCGCGCCGTCACCGATCAATTGCTCTTCCCCAATCCTCCCGGCGATTTCCGTCCGGTGGGCATCGCCTTCACCGACGACGGCGGCACGCTCTACATCTGCGACTGGCAGCATCGCGATACCAAGGAACAGGCCGTCACCGGCAGGTTGTGGAAACTTTCGTGGACCGGCCCCAGCCAGGCCCAGCCCCGACCCGCCTGGTATCCGGCGGCCGCTGCCGGTCGCCCCGCGGAGACGTCGATCCCCACGCTGATGGAATCGTTGAATCACCCGGCGCACGGCGTCCGGTTGGCCGCCCAACGTGAACTCTCCCGGAAAGGGACCAACGCGGTGGGCGAACTCGCGCGGGAACTTGCCTCCGAGTCGATGCCAGCCCGCGCCCGGATCCATTCGCTCTGGGCACTCCACGGCATCGACCGGGCCGCCACGGCCTCAAATGCCGTCGCCCATGCCGCGCGTTCCTCCCACCCGGCGGTGGTCCGCCAGGCGTTGCGTCAGATCGGTGAGTCGGGGGCAAGCCACCACGCTCCCCTCCTGCTGGCCCGACTGGACGATTCCGATGCCTCCATCCGCTTCCACTCCGCGACCGCCCTCGGGCGCATCGGCTCCCCGGAGGTCATCCCCCGCCTGATCGCCGCACTGGAGCAACAGGACCTGTTCGCCCGTCACGCAGTCATCGTCGCACTCCAACGGATCGGCCGTCGGCATTCCTCCGCCTGGGCGGCCATCGTTGCCGGTCTGGGACACGCATCGGGCCGCGTTCGCGAGGGAACCACTCTCGTCCTTCGCGATGGTTTCGACGCTCAACTCGTCCGGGTCCTGGCCGACCTCGCCTCCGATCGGACCGCCGGTCTGGCTCTCCGGACCAACGCCCTCCGGTGCCTCGCTCCCCTTCATCATCAGCCGCCGGCGTGGAATGGCGAATGGTGGGCCTACCATCCGTTCCGTCTGCCGCCGCCCGCCCGCACCGTCGCCTGGGCCGGCACCCCGCGGACCCTGGAAACCCTGCTCGCCGCCAGTCGCGAGCCGGAGCCCATCCTGCGCCTGATCGCGGTTCGAGCCCTGAGGGACGTCCGATCGGTCGAGGTCGGCACGCGATTGCTCGAACAGTTTCCCACCGAACCCGATGCCGAGGTTCGTGATGCCTTGGTGACCGCGCTGGCCGCCCTCAAACCCGACGGTGCCGACGGCGCCACCGCCCGCTACCTCGCACAGTGGCCCGCCGCCTCCCCCTTCCCGAAGGACACGCTCACCTTGGCCCGGTCGGTCGGCGGACCCCGGGTTACCCAGGTGTTGCTCGACCTCGTCCGGGATCAACCCAGCTCGGTCCGTGCTGCGCAGGCCGTTGAATTGCTGGGAGGAATCGGGGCTTCGAACGCTCTTCCCATCCTGGCGTCCCTCATGGAATCGGAGGCCCATCCGCTTCAACCGGCCGCCATCCGTGCAGTCGGACAGATGGGAGGACCGGACGCCACCGCCGCCTTGATCCGCCGTCTGGCCCAGGGCCCCACTGAGGTTCGCGCGGAGACGGTGCGGACACTCGCTCCCCTGCGGGCCACCAACGCCATCCCCGCCCTGCTTGCCGCATCAGCCGACTCCGCGCTGCGACCCGCCTGTACCGAGGCGCTCCTCCTCATCCCGGACCCACGGGCCTTCGATCTCTATCTGGAAGCCCTCGCCTCACGCCAGGCGTCTCTCCGGAGTGAAGCCCGCCGTGCCCTCGGCCGCATCCGGGGTGCCGCCCTGCCTCTTCTCATCGCCCGCCTCCCGCAGCTCCCCCCGGCCGTCGTCGGCGAGCTTCAGCAGGTCTATCGCGGCGATCCCGCCGCCATGGCCACTGGGCTGTTCGCGATCGAGACCCCGCGCCCCGACCGCGATGCCTTCCTCGCATTCGCCCTGGCCAACACCGGCGATGCGGCCCGCGGTCGCCAGCGGTTCCACGATCGCACCGGGGTAGCCTGCATCCAATGCCATCGGGTCCAGGGCGAAGGCACCGGCGTGGGGCCGGACCTCAGCGGTGCCGGCGCGCAATTCGATCGGAGGACCCTCGCCGAAAGCATCCTCTGGCCCAACCGCGCCGTGCGCGAAGGGTACAACCTCGTGGAGATCGAACTCACCGACGGCGAGGAACTCGCCGGCATGATCCGCGCCGAGACCAGCGAATCGATCTCGCTCCAACCCGCGTCCGGGGAGCCGATTTCCATTCCCAGGAACCGGATCCGCACCCGTCGCCAGACCACTCAATCCCTGATGCCAGAAGGGCTCGAAGGCAGCCTTTCCCTGGAAGATTTCTCGGACCTTCTCAGCTACCTCGAAACCCTGCGCAGCGGCACGTGACCCTCTTCCTCCCAGCCTCCCATGACCCCGCTCCGATCCTTGCTCCCTCCATTCCTTGTCGGTGCCTCGCTGCTATCCGGGCCCGTGGCCACGGCCACCGACGGACCATGGCAATCGCTCTTCAATGGCCGTGACTTCACCGGACTCGACCGGTATCTCGCCCCGGATCCCGCGACCAAGAAGGTGCTGGGCCTGAACCACGACCCCCGTGGCGTGTTCACCATCGTCCAGGCGGATGGCCAACCCGCCCTCCGCGTCTCCGGCGAGGTATACGGCGCCGTCACTACCCACGCATCCTTCACCAACGTCCACATCCGCGTTCAGTACAAGTGGGGCCCCCGGAAATGGCCGCCCCGCGCCGAAGCACGGCATTACCGCGACTCCGGCATCCTCTACTGGGCTACCGGACCACACGGAGCGGGATCGGACGCCTGGATGCGTTCCGTCGAGTGCAACATCATGGAGAAGGGTGTCGGCCAATGGTGGAGCGTCGCCGGCACCTACTGCGACGTGGAAGGCCGCAACGTCGTGCTCGAAACGAACCCCGCCGTCCCGTACCGCGGCGAAAGCCCCGGCGAGAAATGCGTCCTCTGGGAACCCGGGGCCCCGCGGTACACGGTCCAGGCGTGGG
>CAMCFL010000207.1 GCA_945873715.1 Akkermansia muciniphila | reverse complement strand
GCCCGATCGAAGGCGCCGCCGAGCAGAAGGCCCGGGAAACCGAGAAGCAGCTTCGCACCCGCGAGCTCGCCGAGGCACGGGAGCGGGTGCAGCGGATCGAAGCCCTCGGTGCCCAACGCGCCGCCAGCGTGACCCCGGGGGCGGCGGTTGAATCCGGCCCGAAACCGTGGGCGAGCTGGACCTTCGACGGCCGTGTTCCCCAGGAACTCCCCGGCGAGACCCTCGGAGGTGCGATTCTCGAGGGCGGCGCTCTCAAACTGCCCAAGGCCGGAGCGTATTTCCGTTCCGCACCCCTCTCCCGCGATCTCGGTGCGCGCACCCTCGAAGCCTGGGTTTCCCTCGCCGACCTGGACCAATCCGGGGGCGCAGCCATTTCGATCGAGAACGAGGGCGGCACCCCGTTCGACGCCCTGGTCTTCGGCGAGCGGCAGAGTCGCAAGTGGACCGCCGGCAGCGAAGGTTTCGCCCGCACCCGCGACCTGGACGCGCCGGAGGAAAACTCCACGCCCGGTCAATGGATCCACGTGGCGGCGGTGTACGCGGCGGACAACACCATCGCGCTCTACCGCAACGGCCAACCCTACGGACGTCCGTACAACCCCGGCACCCCACTGATCTCGTTCAAGGCAGGCAAGGCCCGCGTGTTGCTCGGCATGCGTCACACCGGCGGCGGCAAGCCCTGGCTCACCGGCGCGATCCGCCGGGCCGCAATCCACGATCGGGCCTTGAACGCCGATGAGATCGCCGCCGCCTTTCGCTCCGGGGGCCACGGGATTCCATTACCCGAGATCCTGGCCCGACTCGAACCCGCCGAGCGCAATGAGCGCGAGCAGGCCCTCGCGCGGATCACCCGGGCGCAGGCCACCCTCGCCGCGGTCGAACGTCCGCTGCCGATGGCCTATGCCGGCAAACGCGAGCAGCCCAAACCCACCCACGTCCTCAAGCGCGGCGATGTCCTGTCGCCGGGCGACGTCGTCGCAGCCGCCGGGCTCTCGGCGGTGAAGAGTCTTCCGGCGGAACTGGGTCTCGCGGCGGACGCCCCCGAAGCGGAACGCCGTCGGCGCTTTGCCGATTGGCTGGCGGACCCGCGCAATCCCCTTCCCGCCCGGGTGCTGGTCAATCGCGTGTGGCAATACCACTTCGGCCAGGGGTTGGTGGCGACGCCCAGCGACTTCGGACTGAGCGGGGCGCGCCCGACCCATCCCGAGTTGCTCGACTGGCTCGCCTCGGAATTCATCGCCAGCGGTTGGAGCCTCAAGTCCCTCCACCGTCTGATCCTCAGCTCCGACACCTACCGCCAGTCGGCGGCCGCCCGCAGCGAGGCGCTGTCGGTGGACGCCGACAACCAATGGCTCTGGCGTCATGCGCCGCATCGGTTGGAGGCCGAGGCGGTCCGCGACGCGATGCTGGCCGTCAGCGGCCGGCTCAATCCGCAGGTCGGAGGCCCGAGTTTCAAGGCATTCACCAACTCGTCCTACGGCGCGACCTTCTACCACCTGTTCTTCCGCGATGAACCCGCCTTCAACCGGCGCACGGTCTATCGGATGAACATCAATTCGGGGAAGGAACCCTTCCTCGACGCCTTCGACTGTCCGGATCCCTCGGTGAAGACCCCGCGCCGTGGCGTGACCACCACCCCGCTCCAGGCACTGGGTCTGATGAACGGCGAATTCGTCCAGGCCCAGGCCAACGCCCTCGCCGCCCGGGTGACGGCTCTCGCTTCCAACGATCCGGCCCGGTCCATCGAACACGCCTATCGCCTGGCCCTCGGCCGCGCCCCGAGCGCCGGTGAACGCGACGCGGCCCTCGCCGCAGAACGAGAGCGCGGACTCCCCAGCGTCTGCTGGGTCCTCCTCAACTCCACCGAATTCCTCTATGTCCAGTAACCCGCACCGGAGCCCGTCCCTCTCCCGCCGAGATTTCCTTTCGAGCAGCGCGGGGGGCATTGGCGGGGTTGCCCTGGCATGGTTGATGAATCGCGATCGGGCCCGTGCCGCCAGCGATTCCTCCGGACCGGTGCTGCGTCAACTGCATCACGCGCCCCGGGCGCGGCGCATCGTGCAGATCTTCTGCTGCGGCGGGGTCAGTCACCTCGACACCTTCGACTACAAGCCGGAGTTGATCCGGATGGATGGCAAGAGCCTGGAAGGAAAGGGCGAGAACCTCGGGTTCTTCGGCCAGCCGGGTCGGGTGATGAAGAGCCCCTACGAGTTCCGTCAGCACGGCCACAGTGGTTCGTGGATGAGCAGCCTGCTTCCGCATCTGGCGGGATGCGTCGATGACCTGTGCTTCATCCACTCGATGTATGCCCGAAGCAACAACCACACCCCGGCGACCTTCCAGATGAACAGCGGGTTCACCCTGAATGGATTTCCCTGCATGGGCGCCTGGTTGAGCTACGGCCTCGGCAGCGAAAACGAGAACCTTCCCGCCTTCGTCGTCCTTCCCGATCCCCGCGGCCTGCCCGCCGGCGGCTCGATCAACTGGGCCTCCGGATTCCTCCCTGCCAACCATCAGGGCGTGCCGTTCCGCACCCGCGCCGGCGAACCGATCGCCGACCTGCGCACGCCTGCCTCCGTCGCTCCCGGCGCGCGCAACGCCGACATGAACCTGCTCGCCTCGATGAACCGGTCGTACGCCGAGGCGCATCCCGGCGACGACGCCTTCGCCGCGCGACTCCGTTCCTACGAACTCGCCGCCCGCATGCAGTCCAGCATCCCCGAGGCGACCAACATCGATTCCGAACCTGAACACATCCGTCGCCTCTACGGACTCGGTGAGGATTCCAACAAGGGATTCGCCCGGAACTGTCTCATGGCCCGACGGCTCCTCGAACGCGGCGTGCGTTTTGTCCAGGTCATCAACGGCGGTGCCTTCGGCAGTCCACGCATCAACTGGGACGGCCACGAAAACCTCCGCGAGAATCACGATACCCAGGCCGCCACCATGGACAAACCGGTCGCTGCCCTCATCCAGGATCTCAAACAACGCGGCATGCTCGAAGACACCCTCTTCGTCTGGTCCACCGAGTTCGGCCGCAGCCCCGCCACCCAGGGCATCGGATCCAACGGACGCGACCATCATCCCACCGCCTTCACCTGTTTCCTCGCCGGCGCGGGCGTGAAGAAAGGGTTTCACTACGGCAGCTCCGATGAGGTCGGGTATTTCGTCGGCGAAAACAAGGTCACCATCCCCGACTTCCACGCGACGCTCCTCCATCTGCTGGGGGTGAACCACGAGAAGTTGACCCACTACCACAACGGCGTGAACCGCCGCCTCACCGATGTCCACGGCGAGGTCCTTCACGGAGTACTGAGCTGAACCCATGCGATCCCACTTCCCCTCCTGCTTCGGCGGACTTTTGCTGGCCGGCTTCCTGGTCCCCGCCGTCAGTGCCGCCACCAACGCCACCGCGACCGGCGTCCTGCCGCCGCCGCCGGCCGATCACGCCGCCTTCCTCAAGGCCGGGGCTGCCCGCAATGGCCGGCCCGACCGCAGTCGCGTCACCGAGACCGACCGTCAGTGGTGGGCCTTCCAGCCGTTGAACCGGGTGGCGCCTCCCCGCACCGGCGAACGGGTGCATCTTGAGTCTGTCATGGATGTAGGCCGCCTGCCCTCAGGCGGCGATGTGAAGGCACCCGCTGAGGGCAGCGGGCCTACCTTCGTGACAGCAAGCTCAAGATCCACCCCCCGCGGAACCTCCGTCGGCAATCCGATCGACGCCTTCCTCCGCGCGCGACTGGAAGCTGCCGGGCTCAAACCCAACCCGCCGGCGGACCGACGCCGTCAGTTGCGCCGCGCCGCGTTTGATCTGGTCGGGATGCCGCCCACGGCGGAAGAGACCGCCGCCTACCTCAACGATCCTTCGCCCGATGCCTGGGCCCGTCAGGTCCGTCGCCTGCTCGACAGCCCCCGGCACGGCGAACGCTGGGCGCGGCACTGGCTGGATGTGGCGCGCTTCGCCGAGAGCTCGGGTTTCGAACACGACTACGATCGGCCCAACGCCTTTCACTACCGCGATTTCGTCATCCAGGCGCTCAACACCGACATGCCCTACGACCAGTTCGTCCGCTGGCAGGTGGCCGGCGACGAATTCGAGCCCGACAATCCCCGCGCCCTGATGGCCACCGGATTCCTCGGAGCTGGCGTGTTCCCCACCCAGATCACGCTCAACGAAGTCGAGCGCACCCGCTACGACGCGATGGACGACATGCTCTCGACCACCACCTCGGCCATGCTCGGGCTGACCGTCGGATGCGCCCGTTGCCACGATCACAAGTTCGACCCGATCCCCACCCAGGATTACTACCGACTGCTCTCCACCTTCACCACGACCGTCCGCAGCAACGTCGATCTCGACCTCGACCCGGAGGGCCATCGTCGGGCGAAGCAGCAGTTCGAGCGCGAACACGCTCCGCTCGTGGCCGCCCTCTCCGACTACGAGCAACGCGGGCTCGGACCGAAGTTCGACACCTGGATCGCCGCCGGTGCGCCCGGCACTCCCATCGCCACCTGGGAACAATCGGCCTTCGACGTCGCCACGTCCCGCGCCGGTGCCACCCTCCGCCTTCTCGACGACGGGTCCTTCCTGGCCGAAGGCAAGAACGGCGATTCCGACCTCTACACCTTCGCCACCACCGTCCGCACTCCCGGCCTTCGCGCCGTCCGCGTCGAGGCCCTCGCCCACCCGTCGATGCCACGCGGCGGACCCGGCCGCGCCGACAACGCCAACATCGGCCTGAGCCGGATCCGCGTGTTCGCGTCGCCCGCCGGCGGTGGACCCACCAACGAGATCCGACTCGTCCGCGCCCGTGCCACCTTCGAACAGAACACCTCCAACCTCGCCGTGGCATCCGCCCTCGATGACAACCCGAAGACCGGATGGGCCATCGACCCGAAGTTCGGCGTGGATCACGCGGCGGTGTTTGACTTCGAACAACCCCTGACGATCCCGGGGCCCGTGCGGCTGGAGGTCCGGCTCGAGTTCGATCTCAACACGCGTCATCACATCGGACGTCCGCGCCTGACCTTTTCCAGCGCGGTCAACCCGGGCCTCACCAACAACGCCATGCCGGCCGAGGTCGCCACGCTCCTCGACGACCTGCGCACCCAACGCCGCACGGCCTCATCGATGGCGGCCGCTGATCGTACCGTGCTTCTCGATTGGTGGAAGAAGTCCGAACCCGGCTGGCGCGAAAGCAGCGCCCGCGTCGAGGAACACACCCGACGCCAGCCGAAGCCCGCGCTGACCAAGGTGCTCGTGTGCGCCGAGGGTTATCCCGCGTTGCGCATGAACACCCAGGGTGCCGACTTCTTCAACGAGACCCATTTCCTCCTGCGCGGCAGCACCGATTCCAAACGCGAGGTCGTCACGCCCGGATTCCTTCAGGTGCTCGGCGAGGACGCCCCCGATCGCTGGCAATCCCCACCGCCGTCCGGCGCGAAGTTCTCCGGACGCCGCCGCGCCCTCGCGCAGTGGATGACCGACGTGGACCACGGCGCTGGAAGACTCCTTGCGCGGGTGATCGTGAATCGCCTCTGGCAACATCACTTCGGCCAGGGCCTCGTCTCCACGCCCAATGACTTCGGGACTCAGGGATCCAAGCCCTCGCATCCCGAGTTGCTCGACTGGCTGGCCACGGAGTTGATCCGCAACGGATGGCGCCTGAAGCCGATCCATCACCTGCTGCTCACCAGCGAGACCTACCTCCAGGAAAGCACCGCGGACCCCGCCCGCCTTCAGGCCGATCCGTCGAACGTCCTCCTGTCCCGCTGGACCCCGCGCCGACTGGAAGCCGAGGCCGTGCGCGATTCACTTCTCGCCGTCGCCGGTGTACTTGACCAGACCCGATTCGGGCCCGGCACGCTGGATCCCGCCAGCCGACGGCGCAGCGTCTATTTCACCGTCAAACGCAGCCAGATGGTGGGAGCGATGCAGGCCTTCGATGCCCCGGAACCGTTGGTCAGCCAAGGCACCCGCCCCACCACCACCGTCGCGCCCCAGGCCCTGTGGCTGATGAACAATCCTCACGTCCGATCCTGGGCCGTCGCCTTCGCCCGTCGCCTCGACGCCGGACCCGGACAACCGGTCGCTGCCACGGTGGCCCGCGGTTATACCCTCGCCCTCAACCGACTCCCGACGTCCGTCGAAGCCGACGACGGCGCGGCCTTCCTCCGTTCGCAGATCGAGCGATATCGCGCCGCCGGGAAACCCGATGCCCGCGAACTCGCCCTCGCCGACTTCGCCCAGGTGATCCTCAGCCTCAACGAATTCATCTATGCCGACTAATCGGATCCACTCCGGGACCGCGGGCGTCCCC
>CAMCFL010000206.1 GCA_945873715.1 Akkermansia muciniphila | reverse complement strand
GACTCCGCATTTCACTTCCGGCGGCAACATCGCCGGATTCTCGCCGAGGTATTTGAGGGTGAGGTTGCCGCCCAGGCTGAATCCAACCACCGCGACCTCCCGATAGGCCCGCCAGGTCAGGAGGGCGTTCACCACTTCCGCCAGGTCGTTGGAAGCACCGCTGTGGGTGAATGCCATCAGACGGTTCGGATCGCCCGAACTGCCACGGAAATTCCAGGCTGCCGCATCCCATCCCGCCCGATTGAACGCCCGCACCATCCCCAGCACGTAGGACCGACGTGAGTGCCCTTCCAACCCGTGGGAGATCACCACCGCCCGCGTCGCGCCTACCGTCGACAGGTCGGCATCCAGGAAATCACCATCAGCCAACTCCACCCGACGCCGCACGTACTGAACCCCCTCCACACGCCGGGAGAGACTGGGAAACACCGTCATCGCGTGGCCGTCGCGGAGAAGACGGGGAGCCAGGTACCGGGAGGATTCGACGAGGGGCATGGGTCAAGGGCAGACCGGCATTGGGCGCTACAGCCAAGGGGCCAGGAGCTCGCCAAACTGCTTCCGCATCGACTCGGGCGGAATCATCCGCGCCACCCGTCGGGCTGCTTCCCGTTGGTTGTTCGCACCCAGCAACAGGGCGTAGACGACCTTCTCCCGGGGCGACAACCTTGCAGGGTCCGGAGACGCCGACTCGATCGTCACCAGGGCTTCGGCTGCATTCCCCGCCCGCCAGTGCGCAAACGCCAGCGCAGGCAAGAACGTGGCGTCCGACGGCTGTTCTGCGGAACGGCGTTTCAGTTCCGCCAGCGCCCACTCGGAATTCTCGCCCATGAACAATTCATGCCAGACTCGCTCGCGGACCACGGTGTCGTCCCCCGGCAGCAGGACATGCAGGCGCCGCAGGGTCACGAGGGCTTCGCGCAGGTCCGGTTCGGTCCTCAGCAGACGCAGGATCCGTCGTGCCGCTTCCAACCCTGCTCCCGGGGTTTTCATCTGCAACTGGAGCGCCTGCACCGCCACCGCGTTGAACCCATGGCGCTCCGCCTCACGCGCCACCAGCGGTGCCACCAGATGGGATCGTGCTCCTGCCTCATCCAAGGCCCCTCTGAACGCCCGCTCCGCCTCATCCCTACGGCCCTGTCTCGCCGCCAGCGTTCCCTGGGCCGCCGCCCGCGTTCCGGAATCCAGCACATTGGCCGGATCGAATACCGCCTGAAGGAACTCCTCGTCCCGTCCCATTCCCATGAGAAAATCGAGTCGGGCGGCCATCAGCGCGAAATTGGTGCGGCAACGTTCCGGTGGAAGATAGACATCAGCCAAAGAAACCGCGTCGTGCTCGCCCAGCCAGAGAACCAGTTCGCAGACCTCGGGCACGGGGGCATTGGTGGGGACGGAGCGGAGCGCCCGGGCCAGCCATTCCAACCGCTTCTCCGGATGGGATCGGAGACGCAACTGACAGGAGAGGAGGACGCTCGTCAGGGAAACCGATGCCCCCGCAGAACCATCGAGCACCCGTGCCAACGTCTCCGCCTCCGACGGCTTCAGACTGGGTCGCCTTGCCAGGATCGCGACCGCGTTCCGCTGGCTCGGGGATCGGCTGAGCGCCACGCCCCAGAGGATCCGGATCCCTTCCTCGACGCGCACGGGTTCCCCCGTCAGCAGGAGCAGCGTGGCCAGTTCGAGCTCCGCCTCGGAATCACTGGCAAACCGAGAAACCACCACGCGCGCGAGTTGGATCGCTTGAGTCAGATCTCCCAACTGCCGAACCTGCCTCTGTGCCAACCGCCACACCCGGCGGTCCGTGGGGACTTCCTTCATGAGAACCGTGAGCAAGGGGCGGGCGGCATCCGTCCGCCCCGTGCGCACCGCGAGTTCCGCCATCTCGATGCGATCGGTCAGGTCCGCCCTCCCGGTCGCGGCAAACGCCTGATGCCGGGCAAACGCGTCCGGGTGCCCCAAGCGCGTGCTCAACCGGGCC
The DNA here is from genome assembly GCA_945873715.1 of Akkermansia muciniphila. Lineage (GTDB taxonomy): Bacteria > Verrucomicrobiota > Verrucomicrobiia > Limisphaerales > UBA9464 > UBA6176. The sequence goes on along the minus strand of CAMCFL010000206.1, from coordinate 4,360 downwards.
ACCACCCGCAGGACCTCGGGTTTGTCCGGTGCAAACTCATAGGCGAGGCGCGAATGTCGGGAGGCTTCCTCCAGCTTATCCGCCACCATCAAGTCCGATGCTTCGCGGGCCGCGCTGCGGGCCCTCAGGACCTTGGCCTTCCGATAGACCGGCCGGGCCACCGCCTGAATCACCACCGCCAGTCCCGTCAGGCAGGCCAGGACCATCACGAAACGCATCGATCTCCCGAGCCGACGCGGTGCCCCCCCCGGGGGATCCGGTGGCGGAGGCAGGACTGGATTCGAAGGGGACATGGACTCCAGGGAGCGCTATCGAATGACCGGCTGGTAGGAATACATCCGGGGCAGGGCCTGGCGGGCAAGCTCCAACGGCGGCTCCCCACTTTCGTAAGGCACCATCACCGATAGCAGCTCGATCCCCAACATATGCCGGGCGGTCGGCAACATCCCGTACTTCTCGGGTAACGCCGTCATCTTGTCGGAGAAATCGAAGGGCACCTCCGCCCCATTTCGCCAGACCCCCCACAACATCAGGGCGTTGATCCGCTTGCCACCGCTATCCTCACGACTGAACCGGAATACCACGAACTTCAGCGACTGCCCGGAAATCTCGACCGTCGTTTCACCCACGTCCCCGTCCGCCTTCCACCCGGATCCCGGCATGCACACGTCAGGACGATGATGCAACGCGGTCCGACTCATCGCCGACGGCCGCCAAAACAAGTGGGAACTCGACACCACCCCGAGCGGTGCCGTCGGCTCACGTCGCTGGACCGAATCTCCTTCGGTCGCGCCCAATTGTGCCCAGACCGTCGCATCGAACTCCCTTTTTTCATTTCCAGATCCGTCCCCCGACAGGAGAGCAAACGCGGGTTGGGTCTGCGGATTCGCCCGGACCTCAAGGACCTTGTACCAGCCGTGGACGAGCACAAACATGGCGACGGTCATGCCCAGCAACGGTCGAAAGTCAGGGACATGCTCCCAGCTCAATCGGGAGATCCGGTCTGCCCAACTGCCCGCGTCCTGGCGCGGCCAGATTCCCTGTTGTCCCCGCGAGAACCACATGCCCGCCCCGAAGATCAGGCCGTAGAGGGAATACATGGCGACGTTGCCAACCAGGTCGTGCTGGGCGTGCATCGCGTCTGCACCGGACCTTTCCACCAGCCAGCAGAGCACAAAGGTGCGAGCCAGGTTGCTGAAGAGGGCCAAGCCGATTCCGAGCGCCACCAACACGCCCCGGTGGACCCGCGACAGCCACATCAACTCGCCTACCGCCAGGCTGACCATCAGGCCGGATTGAAGCGACCGGATGCCGCTGCAGGCCTCGACGATCCCGACCGTACCCCGGGTCAACTCGAGCACCGCACCCTGGGTACGTACTGGAACATCCATCCACAGAAGGATTTCTGAAAGCACCTGGGCGACCCCGATCATCAGATTCTGTTGGAGCGGATGCGCGATCCGGGCCGGCCATGGAACGGCGGTCAGGAAAAACAGGAGGGGAAACAGGGTCAGCTTCAACAGACGGGATCCCCCGAGCCACCAGGCACCCGCGATCGAGAAGCCCACCTTGGCGATATTGATCGCCCAAAGCACGATGCCGGACTGGTAATACTCTTCCCGATAGACTTCGAGGGGGAACAACGCCAACCCTGGCAATGCGATCAGCCACGGACTCACCTTCCCGGTGGCGCGCCCCTCACGACCGCACGCTTCCCAGAACTCCGCCTTCTGGCTTCCCAACCGCATCCACAGGAACAGAAACATCCCGACCGGGACAAACCATCCGTAGGCATAGTTCTCATCGCGGAGCCAATAGGGAACGCAGACCAGGATCGACCAGGTCCACAGGACCGCTTCCAAAAAGGTGAACGCCCAGTTCATCCGAAGCTTCGAGCCGGGTGTGGCGGCCCCCATCACGGCCTCTCCGGCCACGTCAGATGACATGAGCAAGACCCTGACCACCCCACCCGCAAGGGTCAACCGGCGACCTCTACCCCACGCGGTACCGGTAAATGCACCTTGACGTTCCGACCTGCAAAAATCTAGGTTGCACCGCTATTACAGCTTCCCGGTTCGGCTTCGGCCGGCCAGCGAGAGTCGGAGGTGAAAACTGCCGACTTTTTTTTGTCCGCATGGGGGGCTGACCGAGCGCGTATGAACGCTGATTTTCTTGCAGTGCTGGACCAGTGGGAGAAGGAAAAGGGGATCCCTAAAGATCGCCTTTTGAACGCCGTCCAGGAATCGCTGGTGGCAGCCGCCAAAAAGGCGGTGGGCCCTGCCCGGGAGCTCCGTGTCACGATCGATCCCAAGACCGGGGCTACCAAGGCCTGGGCCAAGCTGATCGTCGCGGAAAAGGTCCTCTCCAAACACGATCAGATCTCGATCATCGAAGCGCGCCGGCATGGCTTCGCCGAAGTGAAGCAGGGAGATGAAATCGAGATTGAAGTCACCCCGCAGGACTTCGGCCGCATCGCTGCCCAGCATGCGAAGCAGGCCCTGCTCCAGCAGGTTCGCCGCGCCGAAAAGGAGATGATTTTCTCCGAGTTCAAGGATCGGGTTGGCGATATCGTCAGCGGTACCGTCCGTCGGTTCGAACGTTCCGACGTCGTGCTCGACCTCGGCAAGGCCGAGGCCCTGATGCCGAACCGTGAACGGGTTCCCACCGAGGAATATCAGATTGGCGAACGCATCCGCTGCTACGTCAAGGCGGTCGAGAATACCACCCGCGGTCCAGAGGTGATCCTGTCCCGCGCAGACCCCAATTTCGTCCTCAAACTCTTCCGCCTCGAAGTCTCCGAGATCTCGGACGGCACCATCGAGGTCAAGGAAATCGCCCGTGAACCAGGCTTTCGCACCAAGTTGGCGGTCTATAGCCGTGACTCGAAGGTGGATCCCGTCGGTGCCTGTGTTGGCCTTCGCGGGCAACGGGTGAAGAACATCGTCCGAGAACTCAATAACGAGAAGGTCGACATCATCCCTTGGTCGCCGGATGTCAAGACGTTCATCGCCAACGCCCTCGCCCCGGCCAAACTCAAGGGCATCCAGATTGATGAAGCGGCGCACCGCGTGATCATCAAGTGCGCAGCCGACCAATTGTCGCTGGCCATCGGCAAGCGGGGTCAGAACACCCGACTCACCGAGCGCATCACCGGGTGGCGGATCTCGATCGAGCCCGAAGCCGAGAAGGTGTCCGGTTTCGCCGACAAGGTGGAACACGTCATTCAGGAGTTTGCCCATGTGCCGGGAATCACCCCGGATCAGGCCCGGGTGCTGGTCAACGCGGGCTTCCACGCCCTCGAAGATCTGGTTCAGGTAGACATCCCTGACCTGGAATCCCTGCCCGGAATCGGTGATTCCGCCCTTCTCGTTCTCGAAGCCGCCCGCGGAGAATTTGCGCGTCGCCAGGCCGGCGGCCCCATCGCCTCCCTCTAACCACCCGTCGCTGCAATCCGTCCGCCGTTCCATTCCCGAATCCCGGTATGCCCGTCCGCATTTACGAAATCGCCAAGAAGCTCAACCTCGAGAGCAGATTCGTTCTCGTCAGGGCGAAGGAACTGGGAATCTCCGCCGCCAAGGTTCCGTCCAGTTCGTTGGACAAGATCACCGCCGAATATCTCGAGCAGCAGCTCCTGCCGCTCTCTCAGGCCACGCCCGCCGTGCCGGCTCAGGATTTCACCCCGGTCACCATCATCCGGGTTCCGGATCCGGTGCCGGAAGAATCCTACACTGAATCCGAGGCCGACTCCCGTTATCAGGACGAGCCGTCCTCCGGAAACGACGGAGCTTCGGAAGCACCTGCCGACCCGCCGTTTTCCCGGACTCCCGAGTCCTACCAGGACGACGGCCCGGCCTCATCCAGTGCTTCCGAATCCAGCCTCGCCCCTGCGTCCGGGATGGGTTCTGCGGCCGAGTCCGCCCCGCCCGTGAGTGCTGCCGAACCTGCGGTCGTTGCTCACGTCGCTCCCGCTTCCACCCCGCCCCACTCGCCGGCGACGACCGAAGCCGCTTCCCGCGGATCGGGCACCGAGGTCCAGAGGACTCCGCCTCCGTCGTCCACGGTGGCGACGCCCGCACCTGGCAGCCGTCCCTCCGCACCCACCTCGTCCCCCACGCCGGTCCCGGCTTCGCCCGCCGGCGGTGCACCTCCGTCCCCGCGATTGGGTGAGAAGATCGGTTCCATCGATCTCTCCAAGTTGGGTTACCGGCGTCCCGGTTCGGATCCCCGCGGCCGGGATGCACGTCCAGGAGCCCCGGCGGCCCCCGGTGCCCCTGCCGCTCCCGCTCAAGGCAGCCCGACGGATTCGCGCAATCAGCCGCCTGCGCCAGTGAATCGACCTCCTGGTCAGAATCCCCCCTTC
>CAMCFL010000205.1 GCA_945873715.1 Akkermansia muciniphila | reverse complement strand
CACCCAGCGGATCGCGCACGCCTTGGACCAGGAACCAACCCCACGCGCTGACGACCAGCACCGAGGCAAACAGGTTGGGTCCGAGGGCGCGGGTATTGCCGAGCTTCGGGTGGAGGTGCCCGAGGAAATCCTGCAGCAGGTAACGTCCGACCCGCGTTCCCGCGTCGAGGGTGGTGAGGATGAACAGGGCCTCGAACATGACGGCGAAGTGGTACCAGAGGCCGAGGCCGCGTCCGCCGGTGATCTGTTTGAAGATCTGGGCCATGCCGACGGCGAGGGTGGCGGCACCGCCGGTGCGACCGTAGAGGGACTTCTCTTCGACTTCACGGGCGAGGGATTCCATGACGCCGGGTTCGAGATGGAACCCGGTGGCATTGACCCGCTGGAGGATGTCCGCGACCTGGGCGGCTTCGGTGGCGCCGGCGCCCTTGACGTTCATCGCCAGGTAAACCCCAGGTTCCAGCGTGCAGGCCGCCACCAGCGCCATGATGGCCACCAGCGATTCGAGGAGCATCGCACCGTAACCGACCGGACGCGCGAAGCGTTCGCGCGTGATGATCTTCGGGGTGATCCCGGAGGCGATGAGGGAGTGGAACCCGCTGATCGCCCCGCAGGCGATGGTGATAAAACAGAAGGGAAACAGTTTTCCACCCACGACCAGACCCTTGCCGGCCACCGCGAAATCGACCAGGGCGGGCATCTTGAGTTGGGGCAGGACCACCACCACCCCGATGGCGAGCGCGCCAATCGTCCCGAGCTTCATGAAGGTCGAGAGATAGTCGCGGGGAGCGAGGAGCAACCAGACCGGGAGGACCGACGCGGCGAGCCCGTAGGCGATGAGAGTCCAGGCCAGGGGTTCGGCCTTCATCGTGAAGGCAGTGGCGAGACCGGCGTGGCTGTGGACGTATTGACCTCCCCAGACGGCGAGCAGCAGGAGGAGCACGCCGCCGATCGAGGCTTCGAGGGTCCGACCCTGGCGCAGGAAGCGCAGGTAGCCGCCCATGAGCATGGCGATCGGAATGGTGGCTCCGACGGTGAACACGCCCCATGGGCTTTCCGCCAGGGCCTGCACCACCACCAGGCCGAGGACGGCCAGCAGGATGATCATGATCGCGAGGATCGCCACCAACGCCACGGCACCGGCCAGTCCGTTGACTTCCTCCTTCACCATTTGCCCCAGCGACTTTCCGTTGCGTCGCATGGAGCCGAACAGGATCACGAAATCCTGCACCGCCCCGCCGAGCACGACCCCGATCAGGATCCAGAGGGTGCCAGGCAGAAACCCGAACTGTGCTGCGAGGACCGGTCCGACGAGGGGGCCGGGACCACTGATGGCGGCGAAGTGATGTCCGAAGACGATCCAGGGATTGGTCTTTACGAAGTCCTGCCCGTCTTCATGAACCTCGCAGGGGGTGGAACGGTGGTCATCAAGCGCCAGGACCCGGGCGGCAATCCACTTGGAATAGAATCGGTACCCGATGGCGTAGGTGCACAGGGCGGCGACGACGAGGTACCCCGAGTTCAGGGGTTCACTGCGACTCCTGGCGATGGCGGAGTAACACCACGCTCCCAGACCCGCGACGATCAACCAGATGAGGACGCCCAACGGCTTCGGCATACGGACGACGGTACCATGATCCGGTGGGGCGTTCCCAGAGGGGGAGTTGGGAAGATTGCGATCCCTTTCTGGGCACCGCGGGCGTCGCTGGAAACGCGCGTGGTCAGGGTCGCGCGCGAATGGAGGTCAGAGTCGACTCCCCCGTAGGAGACGAGGTCACGAGGCTCACTTCAATCGGGAGCGGAACGTGCGTGGGCCGACGAACGTCCGAATGGAAGCCAGAGTCTCCTGACGTCGCCTCCTACAGGTCGGAATTCATTGGGGGCGTGTGCCCCCGGGAGAATGGCCGGCTTGCCCGTTCATGAGAGCCGTCAACCGCTGATGGCGCGGGAAAACTCTTCGAGGGAAGGCGCCGAAATCACCCAGCGCGCCAGTTTTCGGAGCTCCATCTCATCCTGTATGGCTTCGATACGCGATTGCAGGTCGATTCCAGGGGGCCCGAATCGGAGCGAGAGATGTTCCATCAGCAGTTCCCGCAAGGTCGCAACCCGGCCCTCATGCCGGCCCTCGACACGTCCTTCGACACGTCCTTCTTCCCAGACAATCCGATCGTACGGGCTCAAATTTGGCATACGCAATTCCTCCTGAAGTTTCCTCAAATCCTGACGGAAGGATTGCTCCTCCTCGGCCGACAATGCCAGCAGCCAATGGATCAGTCTCAGCACCTCGTGGATCTCCTGCTCCGGCACTCCGGAGAGCAGGAGGTTTCGCACCAGACCGAGCTTTCCCTGCCGGCGTGCCAAGGGGTTCCCTCCGGTCTTCTGGGCCATGCGATGCGCCTGGATCACCCGTGCGACGGGATTTCCCGTGGCCAGCCAGGGTTCCAGATCCAGTTCGCTCAGTTTGCACACCGGAAACGCAAACTGGACGCCGCACCCTTGTTCCTGAATGACAAATCGCGTCGGCTTCCAATTGGGCGTTGGATCCGCCAGCACCGCGACGCTCACCGGAAAACGCCGGAACCGATCCATGATCCGGCAGAAGTAGCGGAACATACGCTCAGGAAGGGCATCATCGCGTTGTGCCTGAACCTCCGCGTGGATGAGCAGCAACTCGCCGGTGCCGTCCCGTCGCTTCACCTCCACCAGTTTGTCGACCCGCATGACCCCTGACTCCGATTCCCGAACGATCTCCTGGAGTTCCGTGTCGAGAAAGGAGACCGGAGTGGACCAGTCGATCGAAGCTGCCAGATCGGGGAATGCCAGCTTCAGGAAGTCGGGCAGGAAACGCTCCAGCGTTTGCTTCCACGCCGCATCGTATTGGGTCGGCTCATTCAATGCCTCCTGCTACGCCGGGAACCCCGGGGAGGTTACAGAGAGACCGACGTGCGTCTCGCCTGGCCGGACTCATTCCTCGTCCAGCTTCCGGATGTAATCCCAGATGGGGCGCAGATCCGGGTCGGCGAGGGCATGCTGGAGGACGCCTTTGCGTTGACCGACGCGCATCGCGGTCTCGAGCCAGCGGACGGCTTCCTCGGTCTGGTTCAGCTTCATCCAGTAACAGGCGAGGTTGTAGGGGAGGGCGGCCACTTTGGGGTGCGCCTCAAGGATGGTCATGACCGAGTCGATCGCCTCCTGAGAGCGATCGAGCCAGAAGAGGGCATTGCCCCGGTTCATGTGGCCGCGGAAGTCCAAGGGGAAATCGGCCACCTGCTGTTCCGCGATGGCGAGGGCCTCGCCGTAGCACTGGCGTCGGGCCAGGACCTGGAAGCGAACTTCCAGGACGTCCGGGCAGCCGGAGTACTGTGGACGGATATTCCGCAGTTCGGCTTCGGCCTCGGCGACATCGCCCAACTCCAGCCAACCCCGGGCGAACTGGAGATGCACATTGTCTGGATGCGGTGGGACGCTCTCGATCACAGGTGGTGGGACACTGGAGATTCCGGGCGGGGCGGGCAACCGGAGGATTCTGGAACCGGAGGCGGGAATCCGCTTCTCCAACGAAACCCCTTGGGGTGTGATCGCCGGTAGTGACGGGTCTCCTGTTCCTGGTGAAACGACGCTTCGACCTCCAGCGGTTCCTGCCCTGCGCCGTGCGCTGGTGGCTAGGCGGTTTCGTCCTGCTGGCCCTGGTCGCGGGATGCGCCCGTCGCGGGCCGTCCGGTTTGTCGCGCCTGGAATACCCCCGCGACACCCTGGCCATCACCAACGAGACCCAGTGGGTGTATGGTCAGGATCCGGTCACCGGCAAGCAGGTGCATGTGGTGCGGGACCCGCCCCCGACCTATTCGCTGCGCTGCTTTGTCCTGGCGCGCACGGTCAAATTGTTCCATGCGCACGCCGAGTTCGCGCCGACTGAACCGCCGCTCGATGAGCCGGGTTATCGGGCGCGGATCCGTGAGGTGGCGAGGCGCAGTCCCCGGCGGTCCAGTGAGGCTGGCAAGCGGGCGGTGATCCCAGGCTACGAGGGTTTGAATGCGTTCAGTGCGGCCTGGCCGAAGCTGTTTCAGGACGAGAGCGGGGCCGCCTGGGAAAGCTACGTGCAGCGGGGGCACTGGCGGATGATCTTTCCGTTCTCTCAAAAGCATCAGCGCCGTGAGGTGGTGGCCCTCGCCGAAGGCGTTCGGGACGGGCGTTCGCCGGTGGTTCACGTCGTGGATTTTCCCGGCTTGCGGATCAATCACGCGCTGGTGCTGCTGACCGTCTCCGAGTCGGGCGGGGACCATCATTTCCAGGTCTATGATCCCAATACCCCCGGACGGACGGTGGAACTTCGCTTCGACGGACGTCGGTCCCAGTTCGTCCTGGCACCCGTGCCTTACTTCATTGGCGGGGATGTGGCGGTGTATGAGGTGTACTGCAGTTGGCTGAAGTGACTCCGCTTCGGACGAGTTCAACGAGTCCGTCAAGAGCAGGAGCGGTCAAGGACTCGCGGATCTCCAGAAGCCCTACGGGTGAACCGTCGGTTCACGCCAGCGGCGGATGCGGGTGAAGAACCAGCCGAAGAACAGCAGTCCGCAGGCGTTGACCCCGAGCGAATAGCCCAGCTTGTAGGTGCGACCGGAATTGCGTTCGGCGTAGATGGCCTGGTTGCTGCCGGTGAGCAGCGTGGGCCAGGCCAGTGGCATCAAGGCCCCGTGCAGCAGGCCGCGACCGAACCCGGCCGGGGTGGTCAGGCGGGCATCCCAGCGCATGGCGGTGGACGAGGCCCAGCCGACCGCGAGCGCAAGGAGCAGCGTCACCAGGATTCGACGCGCCCACACGCTCCATCGGGAAGCGAAGAAGGAATTCGGCGGGCTGTCTTGTCGGTGCTCGGTCATTCTGATTGCCTGTGCACGATGTTTTTGGCGCGGCGCAGTGCGCAAGCTGAATACTTCGATGCCCCGGAACGGACGGCGTCGGAGTTGCAGGCCCATTACGAATGGTTGAACCGGATCAACCGGGCGACCCGGTTTGATCGACCGTTCCGTATGTGGATTCCGCGATTGCTGCCGCCGACCACCTGCGAATCGTTGGAGATCCTGGACGTGGGGGCTGGTGATGGGGAATTGGGTCGAACCCTGACCCGTTGGGCGAAAGCCCGGAACTGGGAGTGGAAGTTTTCCGATCTGGATCTCTCGCCGCACGCCTGTGCGTTGAATCCCAATGCGCGGGCGACACCGGGTTCTGCCACGTCACTGCCCTTCGCCGATGGTCGCTTCGACGTGGTGATTGCCTCGACCATGACGCATCACCTGCCGACCGACGCGGCGGTGATCGCCCACTTCCGGGAGGCGGCGCGGGTTTCCCGTCGGTTGGTCCTGCTTTGCGACATGCGGCGCAGCGCGCTGTTTCTCGGGATGCTGGGAGCCTTCCTTTGGTCTCGTGGCGTGCCACGCGAATTTCGCGAGGATGGATTGCTCTCGGTTCGCCGCGGTTGGCGACCGGAGGAATGGCGAGCTTTGGCGGATCGAGCCGGCCTTGGTCAGGCACGGGTCTGGTCCGAACACGGCACCCGCGTCCTGCTCAGCCTCCAGAAGGGCGGGTAGCGGCGGCGGCGGACCGGTGCCATCGGAGCCAGCGGAGGGTGTCACGCAACGGGGAAATCTTGCTCCGCTCGTCCCGGTACCGCACCTGGACCGGCGCGAAAGCCACACCCCATCCGGCCCGGGCAAAGGCGACGAGCATCTCCGACTCGATCTCGAACTGCTGCGACTGGAGACCGGCCTGCTGCAAGGAGGCCAGGTGTGCGAGCCGAAAGCCGCACTGGGAATCCGGGATCGGAATTCCCGCCAATCCGGAGATTCGCCGGCTCATCCAACGATTGGTCTGGCGGCGCAGCCAAGGCATGGCCGCGGCCTGGGACATCCGATTACCTACTACCAGCCGAACCCCTGCGGTAGCCGCCGCAAAAAGTCCGGGGGCATCCTTGGGGTCGTGTTGCCCGTCGCCGTCGAGGAGGAGAACCCATTCCGCGCCTTGGGTTGCCGCCGCCATCCAGCCCACGGCCAGGGCGGCACCCTTGCCCAGGGAACGTTCGAGCCGGCAGACCGTGGCACCGCTCGCGCTGGCCACCGCGGCGGTGCCGTCGGTGGAACCATCGTCGACCACAAGGATCTCACGCACGAACGGTCGAAGAGCAACGACCACGGCACTGATGGCCCGGGCCTCGTTGAGGCAGGGAACGATGGCGACCGTGTTTCCGCGTGCAGGAAGCACCCCGGAGCGTCCGGTGCGGGAAGTGTCGATGTCGAGCTTGGAGCGGACATGGAAGTCAGAGTCTCCTGACGTCGACGCCTACCCGTAGGCGACGA
>CAMCFL010000204.1 GCA_945873715.1 Akkermansia muciniphila | reverse complement strand
CCTGGTACTGCACCGCATTCGCTCCCGGCGCCAGTGTCAGCCCGCCGGGTTCGCCGTGTTCCTCCGCGTAACCGTCGAAACTGAACACCCAGCGACTGTCGGTCTTGGCATCGAGCACCAGCTTCGCGCTCCCTGTGTTCAGCTGGAAGTCGCTGTTGGCCTGCCGGAACCCATCGGATTGCCGGTGATTGAAGTACGCGTAGTAGCCCAGGCGATCGACGGTTCCGTCCACGGAACTGAAGGTGGAATAGAGGCTGTCGCTCCCGATCACGTGCTGGGTCCGGAGTGAGAACTCCCGATCGAGTCGCGGCCGGTGTGTCACGTAATTCAGCGACCCCCCGGGCTGCGGCCCGTACATCAGCGAAGCCCCACCCCGCGAGAATTCGATCCGATCCACCGTATCCAGTGGCGGCGTGTAGTAGGCCTCGGGATACCCGAACTGATCCGCATGGATCGGGAGGCCATCCTGCAGGATCTGGCTGAACTGGGCACGATGCGGATTCAATCCCCGATACCCGATGCTCACCAGCGGCGTGGTCTCCTCGCTCAGCAACAGACCCGGAGTGCGGGTCAACGCCTGACGGTAGTTGTTGTTGATGATCTTCGGCAGGTCATCCAGGTCGAGGACCGTCGTCTTCTTGCCTGCGTACACCTGGGTTCCCAGTACCGACGGCATGTAGGGCGTCTCCACCCGTTCCTCGTATTCGGCCTCCCCCACGATGTACTGACGGGCGAGGGTCGACGACGGGGCGATCCCGGCTTTTGCTGCATCCTCAGCCCGCACGACGTTGCCACCGGCGAGCGCCATCGCGATCGCCGCCGACCAGGCACCCGGCACAACCCGACTGCCCCCCAAGGGCGGACGCGACCGCATCGCATTCAACATGATGGGGTCACCTTGCCATGGAGCCTGACGAGTCTGCTCCCGGAAGCTTGTGGAAGCTTGCCGATCCCTTGTTGCCGGTGCCTTGCATTGGGTGTCGGCTCGTTGCGCAGGCCGGGTGCAGGACTCACCCAGGCGTCTTCCAGGCTGCGTTCATCGGCGACACCTGCGGTTCAACCTCTTCGCAGTCGCCCACCGGAACGATCCGGAAATCGCGGTCCAGGACGGCGTTGAGCGATCGGATCGCTCGAAGCAGTTGGTCTCGATCCGACCTCTTCGACGGAGGCATCGATGGATCCATCGGCACCGCCAGAGCCGCCTTCCAACGTTTGGAGAGGGGATGCTTCGGATTGGTGCCGCCCAACCTTTCCAGCAGCGCGAGAATCTCCGCCACCTGTTCCCGGGCGGAGTGGATCGCTCCCAGCGCGCCCTCCTCGGTGACCTCCCCGGCAGACCAGCGCTTCAACTGTCGGCACTCGAAAAGTCGACAACGCTGCGGTCGGGCATCGTAGATCGAGCAACCGGATTCACCGAACGCCGGACAGGGCTGCAGGAGAAATCTCTCTCCGCGCTTGCGCTTCAGCTTCAGGCCCAGTGCCGACAGGGAGCCGGGGGAATCCGTCGGCTGCATCTGCACGGTATGGAACAGGACGCCATTGCAGCACATCCCGCACGCCGCGCAGAGCCGCGATGCCGCGGTGGGATCCGGGGGAGTCATCGGTGGTGGAATCCTGGTTTCATGGGGAGGATGCGGAGAAAGGGCGCAGGACCCGCGCGCCGCCTCCGCGCCCTCCGCGTTTCCGCGTGAGTCGCACCTGACTCCTCCCACGCCGCTCCGCAGCAACGAACGCCGGAAGCGCCCTTCCATTTCCGGCGGTAGCCAGGATGCCCCGCCTGAGAACGGACGGGCCGCCCATCTGCCCGTTCCTTCGCTGCATGGGTGTCACTCAGGCCAGGATGCCCTTGACCAGTTCGCCGTGCACGTCGGTGAGCCGATAGTCGCGGCCCTGGAAACGGTGGGTCAGCTTGAGATGATCGAGCCCGAACAGGTGCAGGATGGTCGCGTGCAGGTCGTGCACGTGAACCTTGTTCTCCACCGCGTAGAACCCGAAGTCATCGGTCCGCCCGTGCACCACGCCCGGCTTGATGCCGCCACCGGCCATCCAGATGGTGTAGCCGTGGGGATGATGATCGCGCCCGATCTGATCCGGGCTGAGCGCCCCCTGCATCATGGGCGTGCGACCGAACTCGCCGCCCCACAGGACCAGGGTTTCGTCGAGCAACCCGCGTTCCTTCAGGTCACGGACCAATGCAACCGCCGGTTGATCGGTCTCGGCACAACGCTTCTTGAGATCGAACACCAGGTTGCCGTCGGGACCGCCGTGGTGATCCCAGCCGCGGTGGTACAGTTGGACGAATCGGACGCCGCGCTCGACGAGTCGACGGGCGAGCAGGCAGTTGTTGGCGAACGACGCCCGGCCGGGAGTGGTACCGTAGGCTTCCTGGGTCCGGGCGTTTTCCTTCGAGATATCCATGACCTCCGGCACGCTGGTCTGCATGCGATAAGCCATCTCATAGGCCGCGATGCGGGTCTGGATCTCCGGATCCTGAAGCACGTCATGCCGGACCTGGTTGAGATCGCGGAGGGCATCGAGGGACTGGCGTCGACGGGTGGATCCCATGCCCGGCGGATTGCCGACGAAGAGGACGGGATCGCCCTGGGAACGGAGGGTCACGCCCTGGTGCTGGGTGGGAAGGAAGCCGCTGCCCCACGAGGCATTGGTGAGCGGTTGTCCCACGCCGGTCATCAGGACGACGAAGGCTGGCAGATCCTTGTTCTCGCTGCCCAGTCCATAGCTGAACCAGGAACCCATGGCCGGACGTCCGGCCAACTGGGCACCGGTGTTCATGAAGAGCGTCGCCGGGTCGTGGTTGAAGGCCTCGGAATAGAAGCCCTGCACGAAGCAGACGTCGTCGACGATCGTCCGCAGATGCGGCAGCAGTTCGCTCAGCCACATGCCCGATTTGCCGTAGCGCTGGAACTGGTAGGGCGAGGCCAGCAGCTTCGCGTTCTTGCCGATCTGGGCGAGTCGGATGTTCTTCACCAGATCCTCGGGGACCTGCTGGCCGTTGCGCTTCTTCAACTCCGGTTTGGGGTCGAACAGATCCAGGTGCGACGGACCACCCGACTGGAACAGGTAGATGATGTTCTTGGCCTTGGGCGCGAAGTGGGGGCGGCCCAGGATCGGCACCGCCGTATCGGCGGCAAAGAGCTTGTCGTTGAGCAACGAGCCGAGCGCGAGTGCGCCCATGCCGGTGCCGCAATGCTGGAGGAAACGCCGACGGGTGGCGTTGCGGAGAGGAGCAAGGGGAGAGTCCATGGGAAGGGGAGCGACTACTTCGTCAGCGTCTCGTCGAGGTTGAAAAGGACATTGGCCAACATCATCCAGCCGGCAAGCCGACGGGGATCGGCATTGGCCGGACGGGCGGCGGAACCGACTTCGATGAACTGACGAGCGGCTTCGGCATCGCGTCCGAACGACTTCAATTGCTGGTTCACGAACGCCAGCAACCGGGCCCGCTCGCCCTCGGTGGGCGCACGGCCAAGGCAGGTGCGGAAGGCGAAATCCACCCTCGCCGCATCGTCCTTGCCACCCTCGGCCAGGATCCGCTGGGCAAACACCCGGGACGCCTCCAGCAAGGTGGGCTCGTTCAGGGCGGCCAACGCCTGCAACGGCGTGTTCGTTCGCGGCCGTCGGGCCACGCACACTTCGCGGCTGGGCGCATCAAAGGTCGCGAAGGTCGGATAGGTGCAGACCCGACGCCAGAACGTGTAGACCGCCCGGCGGTAAAGATCAGGTCCTTCGCTGACCGGCCATTCGTCCATGCCGATCTCCGGTCGCAGGAATCCGATTTCCTTCCACAGATTGGCGACCTGGACCGGGTGGACACTGGGGCCGCCCAGCCTGGGATTGATGAGCCCGCTGACGGCCAGGGCGTGATCGCGGATCATCTCGGCGTCCATGCGGAACCGCGGTCCGCGCGAGATCAGGCGATTGTAGAAATCCTTCTCCAGGCGGATGGCATCGGCGGCGGCGTTCTGGCGGTAGGCGGCCGACATCACGATGAGCTTCTGCATCGCCTTCACATCCCAACCGGTGCGGATGAACTCGGTGGCGAGCCAGTCGAGCAACTCGGGATGGGAAGGGGGCTCGCCCTGCCGACCGAAGTCTTCCGAGGTTTTCACCAGGCCGGTTCCGAAACAACGTTCCCAGAAACGGTTCACCGTGACCCGCGCCGTGAGCGGGTTGGCGGGATCCACCAACCATTGCGCCAGCGCGAGGCGATTGACGGGTTGATTCTCCGGCAACCGGTTGAACACCACCGGAACCCCCGCCGTGACTTCAGGTCCGCGCGTGAGGAAATCGCCGCGCAGATGGATGTAGCTCGTGCGGGGCTTCGGCTCACCCCGTTCCTGCATGACCATCGAACTGAACTTTCGCGAGGCGATCTGCTGCTCCTTCTGGGTGAGTCGGATGATCTCGCGCTCCAGATGCCGGACGTCCTCCGAGGAGGCACGATGGGCCGCAGCGAGGAGCTTCGTCTGCTCCGCCGTCCGTGCCGATGCCTTGACCGCCACCGCCTGACGCACCTCCTCGGACAGCGGCCAGAGGGAGCCCGGATCCTTCTCGGTCGTCACCGAGATGCGGAAGCGTCCGATGCAATGGCTGTTGCCATGGTAATGATCGAAGCGGAAGGACAGCCGGCTGCCGCCCTTGAACCCAGCCGGATCCTTGAGCGTTGCGACGAGGAAATGGCGCTCGCCGAAGCGCGGGCCAATGGCCCATCCGGTCTTGGGATTGCGATCCACGGCGTGCTCGGCGCGGTAGTACTGCTGCTCCCAATCCGCCGTCGCCGTGCTGAAGACGAAGTTGGTGTTGGCAGGAGCCGGACCCGACCGGGGCGCGGCGGCGAAGCCGAACTCGTCGAGGATGAAATTGCCCGTCTGGCCCCATCGGCCCGGTCCCTTCTTGGGAAGGCTCGGATCCGGCAGGACCTCCAGCAGGACCGCCGTGATGCCGGTCAGGTCGGTATCGGCTTCGACCGTGATGGTGTCGTAGATCGGGTTGACCCCGATCCCGAGGAGCGAGCCATCGGGAAGGTTGGTGTAGCCGGATCCACCGGTGGAGGAGGGATTCTTCAGGGTCAACGTCCGCCAGACGTCGCCCTTTTTCGTCATGGTCTTCTCCCAGCGAGACTGCTCGGCGACGAGCTTCGCTTCCACTGCCTTCAGCTCCTCACGCGTCGCCCCGAGCCGCGCCTGGACGAACCCGGTCGTCTGGCTCAGGTCGGGCGCGGGAACATCCACTGCCGGTGCCGGGCTGTAGTTGCCGCCGTCGGTCGTGTTGTTGAAGAAGGCGTACATCCGGTAGTACTCCTCGTGGGAGATCGGATCGTACTTGTGGGTGTGGCACTCGGCGCAATTGAGCGTCAGTCCGAGCCAGGCCGTTCCCAGGGTTGCCACCCGGTCCTTGACCGCCTTGGTGCGGTATTCCTCGGCGTCACCCCCGCCTTCGTCGTTGAGCTTGGTGTTGCGGTTGAAGCCGGTCGCGACGCGCTGTTCGAGGGTCGGGTTCGGCACCAGATCGCCCGCCAACTGGTCGATGGTGAACTGGTCGAAACGCTGGTTGGTATTGAAGGCGTTGATCACCCAGTCGCGGTAGGGCCAGATCGAACGCGCGAGATCCACCTGGTAACCGTTGGAATCCGCGTACCGCGCCAGGTCCAGCCAACCCCGCGCCATGTGCTCCCCGTAGTGCGGCGACGCCAGCAACCGGTCCACCGCCCGTTCATAGGAATCCGGCGAGGCATCACGCCGGAACGCCTCGACCTCGGCCCAGGTCGGCGGCAGGCCCGTCAGATCCAGCGACACCCGACGCAGAAGCGTTGCCCGATCCTCTTCCGGACGCGGGCTCAGCCCTTCCTTTTGCAACCGGGCGAGGACGAACCGATCAATGTCATTGCGGATGACGCTCCCCGCAGCGGAGACCTCCGGGGGCGTGGGACGGACCGGCGCCCGGAACGCCCAGTGGGCCAGCGGATCCAGCTCGGGCCAGACCGCACCCTCGGCGATCCATCGCCGCAGGCTTGCCACCTCCGCCACGGTCAGGCGCGGTTCCTTGGGAGGCATGAGGTCGTCCGGATCGGTGGCCACCACCCGCTGGAGCAGTTCACTCTCGTCAGGCTTTCCTGGAACCAACGCGAACTTGCCGGACTTGGCGGCCTTGATCGCCCAGGCACGGGTGTCCAGACGGAGGTCCGCCTTCTGCTTGTCGGGCCCATGACATTCCGAGCACCGCTTGATCAGGATGGGCTCGATCTCACGGACGAAATCGACCGGTGCCTCCGCCCCGAGTGCCCGGGGAACACCCGAGACCAGGACCCAGGCAAAGGGGATCAGGGCGGGGACAAAACCCCGCC
>CAMCFL010000203.1 GCA_945873715.1 Akkermansia muciniphila | reverse complement strand
ATCCGCAGATGGCGCAGATTCCGCAGATGAAGAGGCACTTGGAGGCGTCGAAGCCGGATTGGCAGGCTCACCCTGCGGGTGACGACGATTCGGCACGAAATGGCCTTGTGATCTGCGCCATCTGCGCCATCTGCGGATAGTACTTCGGTTTCCAGGATGAGCCTGCGGAGCGCTCTTTCGGACCGGCAAGCGGCCCGCCACCCCCTTTGATCCTGGCAACCGCGGGCGGCACCCCGTCTTCCCCTCCATGCATCTCGACCCCGACCAACTCTCCGTACGGGACCTGTACCAGTGGATGATCCACACGATCCTCCCGCGGCCCATCGCCTGGATCTCCACCCTCGACCGGTCGGGTCGCACCAATCTGGCTCCCTTCAGCTTCTTCATGGGGGTCTGCGCCAAGCCACCCACCCTGATGTTCTGTCCGGTGAACGACCGGTTTGGGAAACCCAAGGACACGCTCCTCAACGTGGAAACCACCGGGGAATTCGTCGTCAACCTGGTGCCCACCCGACTGTGTGAATCGATGAACCTCACCGCCGCCTCCCTGCCCCACGGCGAGAGCGAATTCGATCGGTTCAACATCGCGCCCCAACCCTCTTCCGTCGTCGCTCCCCCCCGCGTCCTGGGATCCCCTGTCAGCTTCGAGTGTCGACTCGATCGCATCGTCCGGATCAGTGAGGGACCCGCCGGCGGGAACGTGGTTTTCGGACGCATCGTGGCCCTGCACGTGGACGACGCCGTCCTCGGTGAAAACGGGTTTCCGGACGTCACCCGCCTCGACCTGGTAGCCCGCGCCGGTGGCGACCTCTACCTGCACCGCGGGGAGACGCTTCGGATGCAGCGGCCCGACTGAGTGGGGAAGTTCCCAGTAGCCAGTTTCCAGATTCCCGTAGGAGACGAGGTCACGAGGCTCACTCTTCTTCGGCCGGGTGTGCGTCCCCCCGCGCCTCTGGCAACTGGAGACGGGAAACTGGGGACTCTCCCGCCCCCTACTTCCCCGCGCTGAACTCGTCGGCGTGATAGGAACTCCGGACGAGCGGACCGCTGGCCACGTGAATGAATCCCAACTCCTCGCCCATCCGCCGATACTCCTCGAACTTCTCCGGGCGGACGTAATCGACGACGGGCAGATGTTTCAGGGTCGGCTGCAGATACTGCCCGAGCGTCAGGATATCGACCCGCGCACCCCGGAGATCGCGCAGGGATTCGATCACTTCGTCCTCCGTCTCGCCCAACCCCAGCATCATCCCGGACTTCGTATGGATCCGGTCGCCGGCGCGGTCCTTCACCTTCTTCAACACGGTCAAGGATCGATCGTACGTCGCCCGATGCCGCACCGAGGGCGTCAGCCTGCGGACGGTCTCCAGGTTGTGATTGAAGATCTCCGGTGACGCCTCGATGACGCAGTCCACGGCGAAGTCCCGATCCAGGAAGTCGGGCGTCAGCACCTCCACCACGATTCCGGGATTCAGTTCACGAACGGCGGCAATGGTCCGGGCGAAATGTTCCGCGCCCCCGTCCTGAAGATCGTCGCGGGCCACGGCGGTGATGACCACATGGCGCAATCCCAGGCGTCGGGTCGCCTCGGCCACCCGCCGGGGTTCGTCCACTTCCAGGGCGAACGGCTTGGCGGTGCTCACGGCGCAGAATCCACAGGCCCGGGTGCAACGATCTCCCGCAATCATGAAGGTCGCCGTGCCCTTGCTCCAGCATTCCCAGTGATTCGGACACTTCGCGCTCTCGCACACCGTGTGCAGCTTGAGATCCTCCAGCAGCATCCGCGTCTGGGTGAAGGCACTGCTCGCCGGGAGCGAAACCTTGAGCCATTCCGGCAGGCGCCGACGCGACTGCAATGCGATCGGCGCTGGCGCTGCTTCCATTCCCATTCCTGAACCACACGTACTCATCCGTCCGCCCAACATGGGCACGCGACGCCGGATGGCAAGCGCGGGCTCCGGCCGGGGGAGTTGCCAGTTGCCAGTTGCCAGATCGCTCCCGGGTGGAAAGGGGAATCTTGGTCCATCCCTGCTGTAGGTCGCCTGTCCTCAGGCGACGATGAGAGGTCCGGCCGGGGAGTCGCCCGTTCCCGCGAATCTGGAATCTGGCAACTGAGCTCTGCTCGTCTCAGATGCCATCCACCATCTTCCGAATCAATTCCTCGAAGTAGTCCGCCGTGGCGGGTCCATGAAACGACATGGTCTGCGGTTCGTATCCGCCCAGGTGATAGTACTTGGTCGGGATCACGTACCCGATGTAGTCGCCATTGAAGCTGGTCACGGTCAGCCGACGTCCCCGCACCAACGCGTGTTCCTTGAGCACCAGCGCCAGTTCGCCGCTGAAGTCGCACGGTGTCGAGACCCAGACCGCCTCACCCATGCGCACTGCCTGAAGGAAGGTCATCGGTCGGACCGGCAGGAGCTTCTGCGCGGCCCAGGGTCG
This sequence comes from Akkermansia muciniphila, assembly GCA_945873715.1. Classification (GTDB taxonomy): domain Bacteria; phylum Verrucomicrobiota; class Verrucomicrobiia; order Limisphaerales; family UBA9464; genus UBA6176. Next base: position 3,924 of record CAMCFL010000203.1, on the reverse strand, counting down.
AAGCCGGAAATCGTCGGCGACCCGGGGATTGAGCGAAGGCAACTCCACCTCCGTGCCCACGACCGCCAGCTCCACTTCGGATTGGAAGTCGAGTTTGCCCAGCAACCCGAGGGTTTCCGCCGCCAGCTTCGTTCCCAGCCCGGTCGCCCGTTCGAAATCCTTGCCGGCGTCCGTCCGGGGAGAGTGGCTCCCCACGCCCCCCGCAATGAACACGGCCAATCCGCCCTGAGCCCTCTCCACTTCCGCTGCCCATTGACCGGGATAATCGCCGCTGAACTGGCGATTGCCGGACCCCAGGACCGTGGCATGGGCGGCGAACGCCCCCAGCACCGCCTTCTCGCCCTTGGAATCCTTCAAGGCGAGCACGCTGAACTCGTCGTCCACCCGCCCGGCCTCGCCCACCAGCCGATTGCGAACCGCGCCCGGTGCCCGGAACGAACCGGTCGCCAGCGAAGCCGGGGCCAGGTTCGATACCGCCATCCGTGCCGCCTGAACCAGACAATGGGTCATCCAGATCCGGACGCCCGGTTGGTGGCCCCCGGCAAATCCTTCCGCCACCACCCCTTCACCCCACGCCCCGAGACTCGAATGGGTGTGGGTGGCACCGAAATACACCTGCTCCCGTCGCAACCCCGGCTCCCGCGCCAACTCTGCCGCGGCCGCATCTCCCACCTCCCTCGGGATGATGAGGAGATCCGAGCCGACAAACACCACCCGACGTCCCCCCGACTCCACCGCCAAGGCCTTCACCCATACATCGTCGTGGACTCCTTCCGCCGGAGCCCCCCGCCGCGCGCCGAAGCCGGCCAACGGTACCTGTCGAAATTCCCCCCGCTCCGGAGCGTCGGCGTTGGCCCCGATCGTGGGGGTCAACTTGACCCGGGCCCATCCGGCGCGGACGGGGGCGCGGAGATCCTGCCGGGGTTGGGAGGCGAGGGAAGCATCCAGACGGACGAGCGTGTTCGAGTGGTACGCCGAGCGCATGTAGGGTCGGTCATCCACCGGCCCGACCAGCGCGACGCCTGCGGCGACGATCGCCAGCACCAGCCCGATCAGTCCCCGCCCGATCCACTTCCCCAGTCGCCTCATGCCGTACCCTGCGCCAGCACCGCCTCTCAGGGCAACCCGGGCGATGGCACCCCGCCCCCCGTAGGAGACGACGTCAGGAGACTCTGACTTCCATCCGGGTGCGGCTCGGACCACGAACGATCCGCGCCCGATTGAAGTGAGTCTCGTGACCTCGTCTCCTACGGGGGGAGCCCCCGTCCCAGGGGAACGTACCCCGGCCCACGCATGTCCCCCACCACTCCCGGAATGCCCCTGCTTCCCATTGGCGCATCGTAGGAGACGACGTCAGGAGACTCTGATTTCCATCCGGGTGCGGCTCGGACCACGAACGATCCGCGCCCGATTGAAGTGAGTCTCGTGACCTCGTCTCCTACGGGGGGAGTCGCCTCCCGGCTTCCCCATCCCGGGGATTGCCTTTTCCCCCGCAGCCGACTAACGAAGAAACGGTGCGATTTCTGGTCAAAGCCCGGGGCGCACGGCGGCCTGCATTCCATCATGAAATCCCTCCTTTCCTCCCATCGCCGGACCGCGTTCACCCTGATCGAACTGCTGGTGGTGATCGCCATCATTGCCATCCTGGCCGGGATGCTCCTGCCGGCGCTGGGCAAGGCGAAGGCGAAGGCCCATCAGGCGCGGTGCATCTCCAATCTCCGCCAGGTCGGCATCACCTACTCGATGTACACCGCGGATTTCCGGGATCAATTCCCCTACTCCGGACGGGACTGGCCGCAGATGGGCTTCGTCGATGTGTTGAAGCTGGTCGGACCGTACATCAGCACCAACAACCGTTCCTTCTACCTTTGTCCGGCCGAGAAGGGGCGTGGGTTCAACATCGAATGGGCGGTGGCCAACAACTTCCCCATCCGGACCAACGAACTGCTCTTCCCCAACTCGTATTATTACTACAACCAGTTCTATCACTCCGACGACAACGCGCGCCTCCAGGTCCGCAAGGTCTCGGACGTAAGATCCCCGAGCAAGAAGGCCATCGCCCCCTGCTTCGCCAGCACCAAGGGCAAGTGGCACGACATCTACAAGGGCACCAGCAGCTCCGCCCACGGTCCCCGGGGCATGAACCTGCTGTTCGTCGATGGCCACTCGGAGTTCGCCCTCTACGACAAGATGAACGCCCCCTTCAAGGACGGGGCCAAGCTGATCTACAACCTCGACTGGACCGTCGGCGGCCTCGGCGGGGAGGATCTCAAGTAGGACGTCCGACGTTCTGCACCGTCACCGCGCAGAACTTGTAGCTCGGCTGCCGCGAATGCGGATCAAAGCTCGAAAGCGTGAGGCGATTCACCTCGTCGTAGTGCATCGGGATGAACACCTGCCCCGATTGCACCGTGGGCGTGATGAAGACGTCCGCTTCCAGTTCACCCCGGCGTGATCGGACCTTCGCCCGTCCGGGCATCGTCAACCCCAACCGCCCGGCGTCCGCCGGATTTACTTCGACGTAGCACCGGGCCGGATACAAGCGGCGCAGCACATCCGACTTCGCCGTCCGGGTATTGGTATGCCACTGCGCACTGGTACCCCGCCCCGTCAGCAGGACCATCGGATAGGCAGGGTCGGTCGGTTCGTCCACCGGACGGGGGGCATCGTACAGGAAACGAGCCCGGCCATCGGGGGTCGGGAACCGTCCACCGGCAAACAACCGTCGCTCGCGGAGGGACGCCAGAGAGGTGGCCGGGAGCGAATGCAGGGAGGCAACCCCCGTCTCTGCCAGCAACCGCTCCTGCAGTTCCGCGGGGAACGGCCATTGCATGCCGCCCGCCGCATCCAGGAAGCGGTAGTCCGGGATCCCCGTGATGTCGCAGGGCCGGCCGGCGCTCAGCTTCTTGAGCCACTGGAACACCGCCTCCGGGGTTTGCCAGTCGCGGAAGAGAGGACCACAACCCCAGGCCGAGGCCACCAGATGGAAGATCTGGAAATCCGAGAGCGCCTGTCCCGGGGCCCGGCGCAATCGTTTGACCAGGCCGAAGCGCCGTTCGCTGTTGATGAAGGTGCCCTCCTTCTCGGCCCATCCGGCTCCCGGCAGGATCAGATGCGCCCGATGGGCGGTATCGGTCGTCGTGTAGAGGTCCTGCACCACCAGGAAGTCGAGCTTGTCCAGCAACCCGTTGAACCGGCTTTGTTCGATCCAGGAATGGGAGGAGTTGGTCGCAATGACCCACAACCCCTTGATCGCACCCGATTCGATTCCATCCACGATCTGGTCATAGGCCCAGGAGTTCTGCGCCGGGACCGTCCCCGCCGGCAGCCCCAGCACCGCTTCCACCTCGTCGCGATGGGCCGGGTTCAGGAAGTCACGTCCCCCGAGCAGGCTCGTGGCATTCGCGTAGAGGCGCGATCCCATCGCGTTGCACTGGCCCGTGATCGAGTTCGCCCCGGTCCCTGGACGCCCGATCTGCCCGGTCATCAGCGCCAGATTGATCAGCGCCTGCGCCGTCCGCGTGGATTCATGTCCCTGATTCACCCCCATGGTCCACCAGTAGGAAACGCGTTCCCGCCGACAGATCCGGTCCACCACCGAATCGAACATCTCCCGCGAAATGCCAGCGGCGGCACAGGCGCGTTCGGGGGTGAACTCCGCCACGAAGCGGGCAAACTCATCAAAGCCCTGCGTGTGGGCGTCCACAAACTCCCGCTTCACCCCACCGGCGGCGATCACCGCCGCCGCCAACCCATAGAGGAGCGTCAGATCCGACTTCGGTGCCAGTGGCACATGGATCGTCGCTCCCATCGCCGTCTCGGTCCGACGCGGATCCAGCACGATGATGTCGGGTCTCCGACCATTCATCAGGACCCGTTGCCAGAGGATCGGATGCGCCACCGCCGGGTTCGCCCCGACGAACA
>CAMCFL010000202.1 GCA_945873715.1 Akkermansia muciniphila | reverse complement strand
CGACAAGACGCTGGCGGAACTGAACCCGAGGCGACCCCGGTTGCTGGTGACCGCGACCACGCTCGAAACCGGCGCGGTGTTCACCTTCACCGACCGTGAGCTCGCCCGGCGCGGGATTCGATCCAGTTCGCTCCGGGTTGCGGACGCCGTGCAGGCATCCTCCTCTTTCCCGGGCTTGTTTCACCCTTATGTGCTGCCGGACTTCACCCCGGCCACCAACCGGCCAGCGGGCGCGCGTTACGTCCATCTGGTGGACGGTGGTGTGTACGACAACCTCGGGGTGGTCCCGTTGTTGAAGGTGTACCAGGCCAATCGCCATCGGTTTCCCCGCGGGGGCGTGATCATGGTTGCCGACGCATCCTTGCCTGCGGGGGTGAAGGAACGTCTGGCGCTTCGCGCCGACACCCGCAAGGTGACCGACTACGTCCTCGACTTTGGGAGCATGCGCAAGAGCATCGAGATCATGTTCGAGGTGGACCGGTTGGGGCTGATGCGCGCCCTGCAGGAGGACACCTGGCATCTGGGGCTGAAACTCATCCACCTGCATTACACCACCGGGTTGCTCTCCGAGGAGCGAGATCTCCACGATGAGTTGCCGAACATCCTCGACCTCGATCAACCCGTCCCCACCAACGTGGACTTCAATCAGAAGCGCCACCTCGTTGCGCCGACCTCGCTGGGCATCTCTCCCGAGCACGCCCGAGCGACGCGGAACGCGGCACGACGGGTCATCGACTTCAATCTCGACCACCTGCAACGGATCAGCACCGGTCCATAGCGCAGAGTGAGCCACGTGACCTCGCCTCCCACCCGTGTCGCCTGTCCGTAGGCAAGTGCATGCTCCCGATTGCTGATCCGGGAGGTCGTGGTTAACCTCCGGCCATGGAAGCGCCGCCGATTCAACCTCCACCTTACTCCATACCCAAGGTTCCTGCCGCCCCTCCCCGGAAATCCAGTCGGGGATGGATCTGGGCACTGGTGATCGTTGGGATCCTGGTGATCGGGGGCATCGGCGTGTTCGCCCTCCTGGCTTCGGCGATCCATTCCGCCGGAGGCGGGCGTGCGCACGGTGGCAGCGGTGCCTCTGAACTGCATGAGGTGGTGGTGGAGGACCATGATTCGAGCAACAAGATCGCGGTCCTCGCGGTCGAGGGGGTCATCACCGGAAGCCCGATCGATCCCGAGGGGCGGACCCTGGTGGACCTGGTGAAGCACCAGTTGGAGCGGGTGGCGGACGATGAAGCGGTCAAGGCGGTACTCCTGCGGGTGGATTCCCCGGGGGGCGAAGTGCTGGCCAGCGACGAAATCTATCGGTTGCTCTGGAAGTTCATGGAGGAGCATCCGGAGAAGCCTGTGGTGGTTTCCATGGGATCACTGGCTGCCTCGGGAGGTTATTACGTCAGCGCCCCCTGCCGTTGGATCGTCGCGAATGAGCTGACCATGACCGGATCGATCGGGGTGATCTTCCACAGCTACAATTACCGCGAATTGATGGACAAGGTCGGGGTCCGGCCGGCCATCACGAAGAGCGGAAAGTTGAAGGACATGATGAGCGGGGAGAAGACGCAGGCCGAGGAATTGCCGGAGGAACGGCAGATCATGCAATCGATGATCGACGAGAGTTTCGGCCGCTTCAAACAGGTCATCCGGGAGGGTCGTTCCCGCGCCGCCAGGTTGAATGCCGGCGAAGGCAAACCGCTGGTCAACGGCTGGGAATCCATCGCCGACGGTCGGATCCTGTCGGGCCAGGCCGCGCTGGAGCAGGGGTTGGTGGATGAATTGGGCAACTTCGAGGTCGCCGTCGATCGCGCCCTCAAACTCGCGAAGATCGAGGATGCCAACCTGGTGTCGTTTGATCCGCCCCTCTCCTTCGGCAGCCTGTTCCGATTGTTCGGCAAGGCTCAGTCCGAAGCGGCGACGGTCCGGTTGGATCTGGGGATGGGGATCCCGTCCCGCCTGCCGCAGGGACGGTTGTACTTCCTGTCGCCGGTGCACGCGCATTGAGTCGAGCAGGGCCTCCGGCGGTCCGCCCGTGCGGCCGGGACGTGGACCGGCAGGCGGCCGATCCACCCAGGATTGGGTTGAATGACCGCAACCCGTCCGGGGTCGTTCATGGGCTTCGAGATGAAATTGTTCTTCCTGCTCCCCCTGCTGGGCCTGCTCGCCGCTCCCCTCGCGCTCGCCGGGCCGGATTGGCTGGTCGATCCTTCGCCCTACCCGGCCCGGATCGCGGTCAGTCCGGACGGCCGCGAGATCGAACTGAACAACGGCCTATTACGGCGGGTGATCCGCCTGACCCCCAATGCCGCCACGGTGGCACTGGACCATCTGACCACTGGCGAGTCCCTGCTCCGCGGGGTCAAGCCCGAGGCAGTGGTGGAGATCGACGGACGCCGGTTCGAGGTGGGCGGTCTCAAGGGACAGCCGAACTACGCGTTCCTCCGGCCGGAGTGGATTGAGGCGTTGCGGGCGGATCCCACCGCCTTCCGGTACGTCGGGCATGAGATCGGCAAGCCAGTGGAGCGGATGCCCTGGAAGCGGACCCGGCATCATGCTCCGGGAGTGCAGTGGCCGCCGGCGGGGGCGACCCTGCGACTCGACTTTGCCTGGCCTGCGGCCACGGCACTCGATGGCGCTCCCTCTGGGGCCGGCCGGACCTTGGTTTGGTCGGATGATTTCCAGGGGTTGGATCCGGCGTGGAAGGAGATCGCGTCGCGGCAAGACGATCGCATCCGATTTCGAAACGAAGGCAAGGCCGGTGAAATCTACGCGCCCGCCGGCGCCCATTGCTTCGCGGAACGTGCCCTGTCCGGGCCGGTCTCGTTGGTGGAAGCGGTGATCCATCCGGGGACGGATGCCGACACCAGTTGGGGTCCCGGCCTCGCCTTGGTCTTTGAAGGACGGGTCGTGAAGGTCAACCTGCGGCCCGGTGACCGGGGCGTGCATGGCCACTTTGAACTGCGGGACGGAGGGCGCGAACGCCTGGCGCGGGTGAAGGAATTCACCGCTGCCGACGGCGGACTCGACACCGCCCGCGGTTACCGTCTCCGGGCGCGCTTGGAGGGCCCGATGATGATCTGGGATGTTGCGGACGCGGCACAGGATCCGCCGCGGTTCCGGCCGTTGTTCGAGGTGGAGCATGCCGGGGCACCGGCCAGGGCCGTTCGTGTAGGGAAGACCGATCGCGGGGGTGGAGCGTCGGATGACGCGGCGGGGACCGCCTCCTGGACGCGGTGTCGGATTGGCCAGGTCCGGGTCTTTGGCGCATTTGATCCAGCCCGGGCCGCGGCCGAGTTGGGAATCCGGGCAAAGGACCTCCGGATCTCCGTCCACTACGAGATCTACGACGGGCTTCCTGCCTATTCGAAATGGATCACGGTCTCGAACGCGACCGATCAGGTGGTCCGGATCGATCGCTTCTCCAGTGAGGTGTTGGCGGTGGTCGAACGGACTTCGGAGGTCGATGAACTGAGCGATGGCCGGATCCCGCCCAATGTCCATGTCGAGACCGACATGTCGTTCGGCGGCATGATGGCGTCGGGAGCGAATCGCCGGTCGTACCGCTGGGGGATCGACCCGGATTTCCACACGCAGGTGAACTATGAAAAGAAGACGCCCTGTCTGCTGGAGGTGGGGCCCGACCTGGGGCCGGCCCAGGAAGTTCTGCCGGGCGGACGCTTTGAATCCTTTCGGGCGTGGATCCTTCCGCACGACACCACGGATCGCGAACGCTGCGGGTTGGCCCTGCGCCGGATGTATCGGGTGGTGGCACCCTGGATGACCGAGAATCCGCTCATGATGCACGTGGTCTCCTCGAACGGGCAGACCGTGACCAACGCCATCGAGCAATGCGCCGTCGTGGGATTTGAGATGTTGATCCTCAGTTTCGGGAGTGGGTTCGACATGGAGAACGAGAGTCCGGCGACCCTCGAAAAGGCCCGGGCCTTCGCCTCACACGCGCGGAGTCGGGGGATCGAGATTGGCAGTTACTCGCTCCTGGCATCGCGAAGTGTTGGCGGCGGCAACGACGTGGTCATGCCGCCCGGGGAAAAGCCTGCCTTCGGGAATTCGCCCTGTCTGTGCAGCCGTTGGGGAACGAACTACTTCCGGCGTCTCTACCAGTTCCATCGCGAGAGCGGGTTCACCCTGCTGGAACACGACGGATCGTATCCCGGCGACGTCTGCGCGTCGGGCGCGCACCCGGCCCATCGGGGGTTGGCTGACTCCCGCTGGAACCAGTGGCAGGAGATCTCGAAGTTCTACCGGTGGTGCCGTGCGGAAGGCATCTACCTGAACGTGCCCGATCACTATTTCATGGGGGGCTCAACCAAGACCGGCATGGGATACCGCGAGGTCAACTGGTCCCTGCCGCGCGCCCAGCAGGTGATCCACACCCGACAGAACATCTACGACGGCACCTGGCAGAAGACCCCCAGCATGGGATGGATGTTCGTGCCCTTGACCGAGTACCAGGGCGGCGGGGCGGCGGCGACGATCGAGCCCCTGGACCAGCATCTCGACCACTATGAACGCATGATCGAGAGCAATCTCGCACTCGGCGTTCAGGCTTGTTACCGCGGACCCCGGTTGTTCGATACCGACCGGACCAAGGCGATGGTCAAATCCCGGGTGGATTGGTTCAAGGCGCACCGGGACATCCTGGAGAGCGATTTGATCCATGGGCGCCGGGCCGATGCGCGGGATCTGGACTGGATGCTGCACGTGAATCCCCGCCTGAAGGAGAAGGGGATGCTGGTCGTGTTCAATCCGCTGGAACAGGCGGTCACCCGCCGGCTCCATGTGAACCTGCATTACACCGGACTGACCGGCGTCGCACGGGTCCGGGATGGAGACGGCCCCGTCCTCCGACACGAGTTGGGCCGGGATGAAGCCATCGATCTCGAAGTGACCGTTTCCGCCCAAGGCATGCGCTGGTATGTGATCGAGTAGCGAAGCGGGGGATTACTATCCGCAGATGGCGCAGATGGCGCAGATGACCAGCGCGTTTGCCGCCGGGCAACGCTCGTCTTGGTGGTCCATTGCCCGCCCCGTCATGGTCGCCCCTGGGTGCCTCCCCATCTGCGTCATCTGCGCCATCTGCGGATAAAAAGCTGCGGTTGGAAGGGAGCGAGTCACCCGGGGAGGACCGGGTGGCAACGTGTCAGAACAGCGACTGCACGGCGGTGCCGAGGACCTGGAGTGGTCCAGTGTCTTCCAGGCCTTCGGTGGCCTTGTCGACCTTCTGGAGGGTCATCTTGATGTTGCGGAGGAAGGCGTCGTCGTTGACGAGCTTTCCGACGCTGCCCTGACCCGAGTTGATCTTCTGGAGGATCTCCTTGAGCGACGTGGTCGCCAGGGTGAGGTCCTTGGCCATGGTGTCATCCTTGAGCAGCTTCCCGATCGAACCTTCGCCCCGGTCGATGCCAGCCACCATCTTGCGGGCGTCCCCTACCAGTCCACCGGTGTCGGCGAGCAGGACCTTCGCGTCGTCGGCGAGCGCGTTGACGTTGGTTCCCATCGACAGGGCCGTCCGGTGCAAGGTGTCCTCGAACAGCAGTCGACCGAGGGTGCCCTGACCGGAGGCGACCTGGGCGGTGATCAATTGGGCGTTGGTCAGGATGGCGGTGATGCGTGGGTTGTTGTCCTTCACCAGTTCGGTCAGCGGGCCCAGCAGTTTGGAGAACTCCTCGCCGCTGAACGACTTGGTCATGGTCTGGACGCCATCGGCCACGCCCTGAAGCCGTTCCATCAGGGTGGAGAGATCGGGCTGTTCGCGGGACTGGAGCAGGGCGTCGGCGGCGACCATCGGGGCGTTGGCCGTGCCGAAGTCGAGGGCGACGAAGTTCTGCCCCATGAGCCCGGTGAAGCGGATCATGGCGGTGGAATCGGTGCGGACCTGGGTATCGGAATCCAGGCGCAGCGTGACCTCGACCTTGTCGGCAGCCAGGGCGATGCCGGTGACGCGGCCGATGGGGACGCCGGCGAGTTTGACGGGGTCGCCGACCTTGAGGTCCTGGATGCTGGTGAAGCGGGCTCGGACGTTTCGGCCGGGCTTGAACCAGTTCACGCCTCCGCCGATTTCAAGCAGGCAGAAGGCCCCGACCGCCACCAGGGCGCCGAAGATGCCGAGCCGTGTTTCAAGGGAGTTTTTCATGGGGATAATTCACTGCGGGGTGAAGTCGGCGGCCAGGAACTGCTGGAGCAGGGGGAGCGGGTGGGCACGGATCTCGGCAGGGGTGCCGATCGCCCGGATTTGGCCCTCGGCCAGGAAGGCGACCCGATGGGCGATGCCAAAGGCCAGTTCGCGGTCGTGCGTCACCACGACCGTGGTGGCGTGCGTCTGCTGGTTGAGTTGGAGGATCTCGCGGCCGATGG
>CAMCFL010000201.1 GCA_945873715.1 Akkermansia muciniphila | reverse complement strand
TGCCGAGGCGATCCGCTCCGCGGGAGCCGGAGCCAAGAATGATCCGCCAGCGGCCCAGATCATTTCCACCAATGAGGGGATCACGCCAAAAGGCCCGAGAAACGCTGGCGAAGCGCAACCTGCAACCCGAATCCTAGTGGCATTGGGCGTCCTCGCCCGCCTGCCTACCCGTAGGCGCCGAGGTAACGAGGCTCATTTCAATCGGGCGGGGAATGTGCGTGGGCCGGGTCGCGTCCAGATGGAAGTCAGAGTCTCGTGACCTCGCCTCCTACGGGTAGGCGCCGAGGTAACGAGGCTCATTTCAATCGGGCGGGGAACGTGCGTGGGCCGGGTTGCGTCCAGATGGAAGTCAGAGTCTCCTGACCTCGCCTCCTACGGGTAGGCGACGAGGTGACGAGGCTCATTTCAATCGGGCGGGGAACGTGCGTGGGCCGGGTCACGTCCAGAGGGAAGTCAGAGTCTCCTGACGTTGCCTACGGCTTCCTCAAAAACCCGATCAGGTCCGCCATGTCCTGGAGGCTGAGGCCGGACTCCAGTCCCTCGGGCATGAGCGAACGTCCGGTGTCGGTCAGTTCGGCGATCTCGCTCCGGAGGAGGGTGCGTTGGGTGGCGTCCGCGAGCTTGAGGGTGATGCTGTTGCCCGTGTCCGAGGTGATGATGCCTGACAGTTCGGTGTCGTCCTTCAGACGGCAGACATAGGCGTTGAATCCCGGTTGGATGTCCGCGCTCGGGTCGAGGAGATTGATCAGCACCTTCTCCGGTGCGTGGGTGGAAAAGGTGACGACATCGGGTCCGATCTGGCGCCCCAGCGTTCCCAGTTGATGACAGGAACTGCACAACCGCAGGTAGTGGGCACGTCCGGCCTCCGGTCGGGTGGCGGCCAGTTCGAGGGCCGGACGAAACTGGGCGATGGCGGTCGCGCGGGGGCTGGGAGCCTCGAACCATTTCGCGGCCTGTTCCTGGACCGGGGCGGACTTGTGACGCAGGAGACGGTCGCGTCGGGAGGCGTCCGGCGGCGGGAGTTGATGGCGGATGGAATGTTCAACCAGCGCCAGGCTCCAGGCTTCCCGCGTGAGCAGGACGTCGATGGCGGCGGTGCGGGAAGGAGGCGTGAGCATCGGCCAACGGGCGAGGATCACCGGCGCGACTTCATCGGCTTCCGTCGATGCCAGGGCAGCGAGCGCAGCCCGATGCAATTCGCCGGATTGGGACGGGACCAGCCATCGGGTGAGCACGGGAACGCTGCGGGCACGGGTGGGTTCGTATCGGGCCAGGAAGGAACCGGCAGCGGCGCGGGTCGAGGGATCGATCCCGGGAGAATCCAGATTGGCGGCGGTGACGGCCCACTCGGACAGCGGTTGGAATCCGCGAAGCGTCTGCGCCAGGGAGTCGGATCCAGCGGTCAAGGTGGAGAGCGCAATCTGTCGCCGGGAAAGGGTGTCGAGCAGGCGGACGGCATCGCGGGCCTGATCCGCGGTGTAACCCTGGCTGCCGGGCGTGAAGACGGGACGAAGCAGGGAAGCCAGCAGACCCCGGTCGCCGAGGCCGAGCGCCAGTTGAGCCAGGGGCTCTCCGAGTGCCAGACGAACGGCGGGATCGTCTGCGCCTGCGACGGCGTCGCACAGGGCTCGGGCATGGGGCACGGCCGAGCTCAGGAGTGCGGCTCGGAGGTAGGGTTCTGCCGAATCGCGCAGGGCCAGTTGAGCCAGCGCCTGGCCGGCGATCGGGTCCTTCCATTCTCCGAGGGAACAGGCGAGCTGAAGTCGGACCTTGGGCGAGGGATCGTTGACGAGTTTCGCCGCGGCCCTGGCAAGGGATGGATGCTTCTCGGCGAGCTGGAGCGCTTGGATGCGGACGCCGGGTTCGTCTGCTTGAAGGGCGGAAGCGATCAGGTCGCTGGAGAGCTTTCCCAGCCCATTGAGGACCCAGAGGGCGTGAACGCGACCGCGTGGGGAGCGGGTGGCCGACGCGGCCAGGTTGCGGAGCGGTTCGACGGCGGCGGGATCGGCTTTCCACAGGAGGAGTTGATGGGCCTGGTCGCGGATCCAGCCATTGGCCGATTCGAGGGTGTTGACGAGCTCACTCAAGGGAAGTCCGGCCAGTCGGGGGATCCGGCGGGCCGCGCTGCCCTGCGGCAGGATCCGGTAGAGTCGGCCCCGGTCGTCGCCGAGACGGTAGTGCGGCAGCAGGTCGGCCTTGCCCTCGGCAGGGAGCCAGTCGGGGTGTTCGATCATGTAGCGGTACATGTCCACCACCCAGAGCGCGCCATCGGGTCCGGTGCGGGTCATGACCGGCCGGGACCACCGATCTTCGCTGGCGAAGAATTCCCGGTTGGTCTCGCTGGCGGCCCGCCCTGAACGGAAGGTGACGCCGGCGTCGAGGACGAGGTTGTGCTGGACGAGATTGTGGAACGGTTCGCAGGTGAAGGCGTGGCGGACCTCCGTCTCCTGCGGGAAGAGGAGTGGATCCTGGTAGATCATGCCGGCGCAGGCGGAGGTGAAGTGGCCGGCTTCATTGAAGCTGTGATAGCGGCGCTCCGGGGAACTCGCCGGGTACACCACCGGACTCAGCGGGGTCACGACGAGATGCGTCGGATCCGTCGCCGCCACATGCGGGTTCCGGCGCAGGGATCGATCCGACAGCACATAGTGCCAGAGCGGTCGGATGTTCTGGGTGCCGAACCAGTTTCCCCAGTCGTCGCGGTTGCGCCCAAACTGGGAGGGACCGCTTTCGGGTTCGAGTTCGCCGGTGTCGGGGCGGAAGCGGAAATCTCGGCTGCCGACGGCGACCTCGCCGGTGCGGGTTCGGAGGCGGGTGCCGGTGCCGTGCCCGATGTGGTGTCCTCCGGCGGCGCAGTAGATCCAGTTGTCGAGACCCCAGCGGAGGCCGTTGGCGCGAAGTTGCTGGTTGCCTTCCATCAGTCCTGAAACCAGCACCTCCCGACGGTCGGCCTTCCCGTCGCCGTCGGTGTCGCGGAGGAAGAGGATCTCTGGAGATGCGGTCACGATCACCCCGTCGCGCCAGGTGATCAGGCCGGTGGGGAAGCGGAGTCCGTCGGCGAACACCGTGGATTGATCGGGACGACCGTCGCCGTTGGTGTCGCGCAGCACGCGGACCCGGCCGCCGGGCTGGCCCTTGCCGTCGATGCCGAGCGGGTAATCGGCCATCTCGACGACCCAGAGCCGGCCTTCGCTGTCCCAGTCGATGGCCACCGGATCGATCACGAGCGGTTCGGCAGCGACCAGTTCGACCCGGTACCCGGGAGCGAGATGGATGCGGGCCATCGATTCGGCGGGGGACAGGGGGGGTGAACCCGGTTTTGGCGGGACGGGTGCGACCGCGGCCGGCTTCGTAGGAGCGGGAGCGGGCGGAGCGGCGGCGGCCAGGCCTGCGGCGGCGTGGTGCGCGGCGATCTCCGTCGCGGACAGCGCCCGTTCGTGGAACGCGATTTCGTCGAGGCGCCCTTCGAGTCCGTACAACCCGTCATTGCGCCCGCCGAAGAACACGGGGCGACGCGGGCTGCGATCGGTCTGGCGGAAGTCGCCGTCGATCTCGGGTTCGACGTTGCCATTGAGATGCACGCGGAACCGGGCTCCCTGACGCACGAGGGCGACGTGATGCCAGGCCCGGGTCGCGAGCGGGGTGCGTCCCGCGAGGATCTGGTCGTGGGCATTGCCGTTGAAAAGGAACAGGCGTCCGGTGACCTCCGGTGAGTAGGTTCCGCCGATGCCGAGGTGCTCCCCCGCGGCCTGAGCGTCGCCGTCGGGTCCATGCGAGAAGAGATAGGCGGTCACCGGTCGCGCGTCGTTGTCGAGGCCGTTCCAGAACCAGAATTCAACGCTGTAGGTCTCGCCCGGTTGGAGTGGGGTGCGGAGCCGACCTCCGGCGAAGTGGACGGCGCGGTTGATCTGCGGACCGGAGAAGTTCGAGGTCCGCAGGGCGGCATCGGGCGAGACGCCGGTGCCGCTGCCCGGTCCGGGAAGGTAAAGTGCCACGCCGTCCTCGAAGGTGGCATGCCGGCCGTTCCCGGAAGCGTCGAAAGCGGTCGGCATGATCATCTCGTTCAGACGCCAGTAGGCCGTCGGACGTGAGGCCAGGATCGCCTCGGCGTACGGCCCGTGGGTGTCGAGGATCGGGCGACGCGGTTTGCCGGACACTTCTTCCAGCAGGCCCAGAAGCGTGGCGACGATGCGGGGTTCGGCCTGCACTTCCAGTCCGGCCGTCCGCGCCGGCCAGGTGGTGTAGCCGCCGAGGTGATGCTGTTCCGGCGGCGGGATGTAGCCCTCGGCTCCGTTGGCGAGGGAGATGTTCATGGTGACCGGGAACGGACTCTGGGCCTTCAGCTTCAGGCCGGTGAGCGCGTACACCTCGTTTGGGAGCGTGGCGATGGCGAGGTCACCGATCCGCACCGCCTGCAACTTGAGTTCGGTCTGCTGCCGTTCGTGCAGATGGATGGCTTCCCAGGCGTAGATCTCCGGGAGACTCGACGGGATCCGGTCGCCCATCTTCTGGGTCAGCGCACGCGCCCACGCCAGGCGCGAGGGATCCGGGGTCCGGTACCGCAGTCCCAGCGTGCGCTCCGCCATCTTCAGGGGAGCGGTGTCGTGGTAGGTCAACCGCGCCAGGATCGCCTCCACTTCCGCCGCCATCTCGCGGGCGTAGGCGTCGTAGCCGATGTCCCGGGCCGGCGCGCCATAGTCCATCCACATCTGATCCCCGCTCGTGCCCTGCGACATGATCGCGACGAACGACGGATCGGCCTTCAGCGATTCGGCGAGGTGTTTCGCAAACCGGCCGTAGTAGTCGGAAGAGAGCAGGGGGGAGCCGTAGTAATGTTGGGAGTAGTTCGCGAGAACCGCCAACGGCCGGCCTTGCGACGTGGTGATGCTCAGCACCGTCAGGCCTGGATCCACCGGGCCCGACGGGCCGATGGCATCCGGACTGACATGGCCCGGGTGCATGTGGGCCCGCACGCTCGGTTGGCCGAAGGGATCGGTGATCAGGCGATCCGGCCGGCGGATCCAACGGCGGTTGAAGGTGTGTTTCCAGTCGTTGGTGCTGCTCCAGCCCACGCGGGCCGGCGCAAGCCGACGATTGGCCTCGATGATCGCCTCCGCGATGCGCGGGGGCAGGGACGCCGCATAGACCGGATCCACCCGGCTGCCGAGGCAGCCCATCGCCGAGGGCGCCGAATGGGTGTGGGTCGAGGAGACCAGCATGCGATGGGTGGGAATGCCGGTGGCCTTGGCGGCGAGTTCCTTTGCCTGATCGATCAGATCCCGCGGCACCATGCACGAATCGACCACGCAAAACGCGATGCGGGTGGAACCGTCATCCAGCACCAGCGCCTTGGCCGAGAGTGGATCGATGACCCGGTCGCTGGTGCGCTCGGTGAACATGGCGTTCACGAGTACCGGAAAGCGTTGCGGCGAGATGTCGGTGACGTGGGCACCGGCCAGGAAGGCGGGAGCAGCCGCCGACCTCCCGCAGATCAAAAGCAGGACCGGCAGCAACCACCGACGCAGGGACAGAAAGCGCATGGTTTGAGTGTGTCACGGGGCAGCGGGCGCTGACCACCCCCGGCTCGGGGGAGACGCCGGGCAGGGCGGAGGAAAGATTTCGGTTTCAAGATTCAAGGTGCAAGTCGCCGCGGGGAGACCCAGGGGCGCATCTTGACACTGCCCCCACCGCAGGAAGAAAGGCTGAGGTGGTCAGGCGAGTTCGAGCACGGCGCGGTGGATGTCGCGGGCCATGGTTTCGTCGGTGTAACGGGTGAACACCGCCTTCCGTCCCGCGTCGCCCAGCGCACGGAGTCGGGCGGGTTCGGCGATCAGCGGGCGCAAGGCGGCAGCGAGGGCGGTGGAAGTGTTGGGGCCGCAGAGGACCCCGCCGCCGGTATCGCCGAGGATCTCGGGGTAGGTGATGCTCGACGGCTGGACCAGCGGGGTGCCGGCTGCCATCGACTCGATCTGATAAAGCCCGAAGGCTTCGGACTGGCGCCCGGGCACGGACAGCACATCGCAGGCGGCGTAGAAGGCTACCTTTTCCTCGCGGCTGACGTTGGGATGGAACGTTGCGTCGCCCAGAACGCCGGCGGCGGCGAGCTTCTGCTTCTGTTCGGCGACGAACGTTTCATCCGAAGGTCCGCAACCGCCGCCGATGCGAAGCCGCAGGTGGCGAAGCGCGGGATCGCGGCGCAATTCGATGAAGGCGTCCACCACCAGATCGAGCCCTTTCTCGGAACATTGCCGGGCGAAGAATCCGAGCGTGAGCGGTTCGCCGGGTTGCTTCGCCACCCGCGGGGGGAGTTGGTCGTAGCCTTCGAGACTGATTCCGTTGGGAACGACCCGCATCCGATCGGACGGCAGGCCAAGACGCTGTT
>CAMCFL010000200.1 GCA_945873715.1 Akkermansia muciniphila | reverse complement strand
GAGGGCAGGCGGCCTACATCCATGACAAACTCAAGATGCACCCATGCGCGGCGGGCAGAACGCTCGCAGCTTGAAGTTTCAAGAACGGGAGTTTCAAGGGGACGGCCGGGCACTCGCCGCCTCCCACCGTGATCCCAGAACCCGCGACGACTTGAATCTTGAGACTGAAATCTTCCGTTCTCACCCGTCCTCCGCCCGCGGTTCCAGAACGCGCCGCCATGCTCCCCTTGCCCAACCGGCCCCCGCTGGCCAAAGCTGGTCCATGGATCCGAAGTCGAACGAGCAACGCCCCTCGAACCCGCCCCGTCCCGTGCGATGGTGGATCGCCGGGGTGATCGTCGCGTTCGGGGCCGGTACCCTGGCCTGGACCTGGATGGATCCCGCCCGCTCGCATCAGCAGCGCAACCTCACCCTCCTCGCCGTCGTCCTGAGCACCGCCCCACTGCTGTTGATCTGGTGGGGAGTCCTGTCGGGTGCGTCCGAACGCGCCCGTCGGGGAGGCGTTGCCGGTTGCCTGACCCTCCTCGTGCTTGCCGGCAGCATGCTCCGGGTCACCGGCGTCAGCGGTGATCTTCTCCCCATCTTCGAGTTCCGCTGGAAAGCCAGTTCAGCCCCGCTCGTTGCACCGGCCACCGCTTCCCCATCCACCTCGGCTCCCCGCGTCGTCCCCTCGGCGGCTGCCGCCTTCCCACAGTTCCTCGGTCCCCAGCGCGATGGCGTGATCCGTGGCACTCGCCTCGCGTCCAACTGGTCCACCAACGGCCCGGTCGAACTCTGGCGGCATCCCGTCGGTGCCGCCTGGTCGGGCTTCGCCGTCGTCGATGGCATCGCCTACACCCAGGAACAGGCCGACGGCGACGAACTCGTCACCGCCTGCGATCTGCTCACGGGCAAACGCCTCTGGGAACATCGGGACGCAGGGCGCTACAACACCACCATCGCCGGCGAAGGTCCCCGCTCGACCCCCACCGTCCACCGAGATCGCGTTTATACGTTGGGTGCCACCGGGACGTTGAACTGCCTCGACCGAAAAACCGGGCGTCGCATCTGGGGACTCTCCCTGACCAACGTCGCCGCCTGCGGTGTTCCCGAGTGGGGATTCACCTCCGCCCCGCTGATCGTGGAGAACCACGTCCTCGTCCTGGCCGGCGGCAAGTCCGCCCTCTGGGCCTTCAACGCCGACGATGGAAAGGTCGCGTGGTCGGCCCTCAGCCACGGTGCCAACTACGGCTCGGTTTCCCTGCTCGAACTGGCCGGCCACCGCCAACTCGTCCACTTCGGCTCTCGATCGGTGGTCGGCATCGACCCCAAGGACGGTCACGAACTCTGGAAACACCCGTTCGGCACCGGCATGCCGTTGGTCGCACATCCCGTGCTCATCGGAACCAACCGCCTCGTCGTCAGCGCCGGCTACGGAGTCGGTGCTGAAATGATCGAGATCGGCGCCAGCAACGCGGTTCGCAGCGTCTGGACCACCAAACGGCTCAAGGCAAAGTTCGCCAACCCGGTCCGCATCGGCGACATGGTGGTCGGCCTCGACGACGGCATCCTCGCCGCCATCGACCTCAAGGACGGGAACCAACTCTGGAAGGAAGGACGGTACGGCCATGGCCAGGGATTGCTGGTCGGCGATCTCCTGCTCCTGATGGCCGAGAGCGGTGAGATCGTGTTGCTCCAACCCAGGCCCGACGGTCCCCACGAACTCGCCCGCCGCCGGGTATTCGACGCCAAGACCTGGAATCCGATCGCCCTCGCCGGAGACCTGTTGCTGGTCCGCAACGACCGCGAGGCCGCCTGCCTCCGCCTCCCGCTGGCGTCTCCCACCCCATAGGCGCCGACGAGGGGAGACCCTGTTCTCCCGAGGGACGAACTCCGCGAGTCCCACCACGAAAGCCAATCGCCCACGAATCACACCAATCACACAAACCACTGCCCTTCTTCGTGTGTTTCGTGTGCTTCGTGGGCAATCACCTTTCCGGCGCTGAGCACGCACGTTCCCCGCCACTCCCAGAGTGAGCCTCGTCACCTCGTCGCCTACAGGTAGGAGGGCACCCCTCCCTCCATGGGGACGCACGTCGGCCCACACACGTTCCCCGCCACTCCCAAGATGCACCTGCTTCCCTCGGCGCCTCGTAGGAGACGACGTGAGGAGACTCTGACTTCCCTCCGGACGCGTCCCCGCCCATCTTCCCCCCATGTCGCTCAGCGCACCGGAACTCGCCCGTTACATCGATCACACCCTCCTGAAGCCGGACGCCACGGCGGCGGACATCGAACGTCTCTGTGCCGAGGCCCGCGAACACCACTTCTTCGCCGTCTGCGTGAACGGCTCCCGGGTCGCCCTCGCCGCCTCGCGCCTCGAAGACTCGGGAATTTACGTCGCTGCCGTGGTTGGATTCCCGCTGGGCGCCACGGACTCCGATGCCAAGCGTTTCGAGACCGAATCGCTCATCGACCTGGGTGCCCAGGAGATTGATCTGGTGGTCAACATCGGCCGACTGCGCGACGGCGATGACCGCTATGTCTTCCGCGAGATCCGGGACGTGATCGAGGCCGCCCAGACGGTCCCCGTGAAGGTCATCCTGGAAACCTGCCTGCTCAACGAAGCCCAGAAGCGACTCGCCTGTTCCCTCGCCGTGGAAGCCGGTGCGCGCATGGTGAAGACCTCGACCGGGTTCAGCACCGGTGGTGCCACGATCGAAGACGTCCGCCTCCTCCGGGAATGCGTCGGACCCAAGCTCGGCGTGAAGGCGAGCGGCGGCATCCGCGACACTCCCACCGCTCTGGCCATGATCGAAGCCGGGGCCACCCGACTCGGCACCAGCGCCGGCATCGCCATCGTGCAGGGACTGTCGGCGGGGACGGGAAGTTACTAGGGACTGCTGGGTTGCAGTACCGGCGGGCCGCCGGTACCCCCGAGGAACCCTCAAACCGTCGCGGCCACGACCCGTCGCACCACCTCGCGCGCATTGGCCTGCGGACGAAACCCGGTCAACCGTTCGAGCTTCCTCAGATCCGGACGTCGCCGGGGCATGTCCTGGAAGCCTTGGCTGTAGGCGGCCGCGTACGGGATCCGTTCCAGCAATGAAGCCGACCCCGCGGCTTCCACCACCATCTCAGCCAACTCGAGGATCGAGACCTCTTCGTCGTGCCCGATGTTGACGATCTGTCCCACCGCCTCCGGACAGCGCCACAGGCGAAGGAGCGATTCCACGCAATCGTCCACGTGACAGAGGCATCGGGTCTGACGCCCGTCGCCGAAGACCCTCAGCGGTTCGCCCGCCTTCGCCGCCGCGATGAACCGGGGCAGGACCATCCCGTGGCGCCCCGACTGCCGCGGCCCGACGATGTTGAAAAGGCGGGCGATGACCACCGGAACGCCCCGTTCGCCATGACAGGCGAGGGCAAGGAACTCGTCGAGCAGCTTGCTGCAGGCATAGCTCCATCGGCTCAGGGTCGGCGGACCGATCAGGAGATCGTCTTCCTCGGAGAACCACGGCTTGTCGCTCTTGCCGTAAACTTCGGACGTCGAGGTGAAGGCCACCGGCGTCCGTGCCACCGAAGCGGCATCCAGGACCGCCTCGGTTTCCCGCAGGTTGGTTTGGATGGTCCGGCGTGGGGCGCTCACCACCAACTCGACTCCGACCGCCGCCGCCAGGTGGAACACCGCCTTGGCCCCGGCCACCGCCTCCTCCAGGCCGGACCAGCCCGACACGGTCGACTCGATCCGCTCCAGCGCCGGGTGCGCCGTCACTCCGGCCAGATTGGCCCAGGCGCCCGTCGAGACATCGTCCACGACCAGCACCCGTTCGCCTGCGGCCAGCAACCGCTCGACCAGATGTGACCCGATGAAGCCAGCCCCGCCTGTAACCATCACCCGACGTGTATCCACGGACCGAAGGTGCCCACCGCCGGGGCCGGAGGCGAGAGTGGGTTGTTCGCTGTTTCTTGAGTCAGGGGGTGCCGGCAGCCCGCCGGCACTGGCATCGGCGAAGCGCATCTTCATCCCGGAGGGATGGGAGCGATTGGCCCGGGGTCAGCGAAGCGCCACCCCGAGATGTCGATCGAATGGACGATCACCCCGGCAGAGGTTGCAGATCTGCCACCCCTGCCGGGGTGGGGATCCATTGGGGGCACGTGACCCGGGGTATCGCTTCGCGTACCCCGGGCTAATCGCTGAGACCCCTCCGGCGTAGCGGATCGCCTCCCCGCGGTCCTGAGGACGGGCGAGCCGCCCGTCCCCCCGTCCCACTACACCCGCGCGCCCAACTCTTCCCACCGCGCGTACATCTTCGCCACCTCGGCCCGGGCGGCGTCGAGCTGCGCCATGAACTGCGAGCCACGCGCACCGGCTGTCTTGTGGAACCCGGGATCCACGAGCCGGGCCTCCATCTCGGCGACCTTGCCCTCCGCCGCCAGGATGGCCGCCTCAATGCCCTCGAGTTCGCGCTGCTCATTGTAGCTCAGCTTGCGTCCCTTCGCGGGTGCCGGAGCCGCAGGGGGCGCCGTCTTGGCCCCGGCTTTGGCACCGGCTTTGGCACCGGGCCGTGCGGCTGCCGCCGCCGCCGTCGCCCACGCGGCGGCCTCGGCCGCGAGGCGCTTCTTCTTCTCCAGATAGTAATCGTAGTTGCCCGCACTGGTGACCACTCGGCCCTCGCCTTCAAACGCGACGATGTCGGTGCAGACCCGATTCAGGAAGTACCGGTCGTGACTCACCACCAGCACGCACCCGGGGAAACTGACCAACGCCTCTTCCAGCACCCGGAGCGTCGGTAGATCCAGGTCATTGGTCGGCTCGTCCAGCACCAGAAAATTGCCGCCCTGCTTCAGGATCCGCGCCAGCAACAACCGGCTTCGCTCGCCCCCGCTCAGCAGCCGCACCGGCGTCGTCAGCCGATCATCCGTGAACAGGAATCGCCGGAGATAACCGCGCAGCGACAGCTTCGAATCTCCCCATTGCACCCATTCCGAGCCGTCGCTCACCTCTTCGAGCGCCGTCTTGTCCTCCCGCAATTGCAGCCGGCTCTGATCGACGTAGTTGAACTTGGTCAACGATCCGATCCGGACCTCCCCCTCCGACGGAGGCGCCTGTCCCAGAATGATCCGCAACAGCGAGGTCTTGCCCAGCCCGTTGCGGCCGGTCACACCCACCCGCGTCCCGCCGGCAAACAGCAGCGACAGACCCGAGAACAGGCGGCGTCCGCTGAACTCCAGTCCGACGTCTTCCAGTTCCACCACGCGGTTCCCCAGCTGCGGAGGCGGAGGAACGATAAGATCGAGTTCCCCTTCCTCGGGCGGAGGCGCGTCTTCCTGCACTTCGTAAAACCGGTCGAGGCGCACCTTGGATTTGCTGGTCTGCGCCTTGGGCCGACCTCGCACCCAATCGATCTCGCGACGCAGGAACATCTGGCGCTTGTGCTCGACCAGTTCTTCCGAGGCCAGCTTCTCCGACCGCGCCACCAGATACTCGGTGTAGCCGCCTTCGTAGCGCTCGAACACGCCGTTGCGCAGCTCGACGATGCCGTTGGCCACCTCGTCCAGGAAGTGACGGTCGTGCGTCACCACCAGCATCGCGCCCGGGTACACCTTCAGGTAATCGGTCAACCACCCGATGCTCTCGGTATCCAGATGGTTGGTGGGTTCGTCGAGGATCAGGACATCCGGCTGGGACACCAGCGCGCGGGCCAGGGCCACGCGACGCTTCTCACCGCCCGACAGCTTGGTCACGGGGGAATCCGCCGGGGGACAACCCAGTTCGCTGATGGCCGACTTGATCCGGTGATCCAGGTTCCAGCCGTCGAAATGCTGGATGCGTTCCTCGAGGTAATCGTGGCGGTTGGAATGGCCGGGCAACGTCTCGAATTCCTCGATCAGCTTCAGCACGTGCTGCGCGCCGTTCCGGACGTTCTCACCCACCGTCAGCGCCGGATCCAGGGTGAACTCCTGCGGCAGATAGCCAATCACCAGGTCCCGCGCCCGGATCACCTCGCCGGAATCCGGCATCACGTCCCCGAACAGGATCTTCAGGAAGGTGGACTTGCCGGATCCGTTGCGTCCCACCAACCCCACACGATCGCCGGTGCACAAGGCCAGCGCCGCCCGGTCCAGAAGGACCCGGGTGTTGTGTTTCAGGACGATTTCGCGCGCCGCAATAAGAGTTTCAGCCATGACCGAGAGCCCCGGACCCTATCGGAGTCCGGGCCATGGGAGAATCTTCTTCGCGCTGGAGGCACGCCAACGGGCGCATCCTGACACTGCCCCCGGTGGTCTTTCCCTCGCCTCACCCGCGGCCCAGATCCCGCGCCGAAGTTTTGACCGCGGATATCGCGGATGACACGGATGGAAACACCTGATGGCGAATGTGCCTGTCGCTTCGGCATTCGCGTTC
>CAMCFL010000199.1 GCA_945873715.1 Akkermansia muciniphila | reverse complement strand
TCGGAAGTCGAGACGTGGCCGAGATCGAACAGGAGCTTGTGCCAGAAACGCGCGTAGAGCAGGTGCAACACGGCGTGCTCCGTGCCGCCGACGTACAGGTCCACGCCGGGGGTGGGTGCCGGGCCCTGGCCGGGAATCGCGGCGGCACCGGACATCCAGTAGGACTCGGCTTCGCCGCCGGCGAAGCGGGCGGCATTGCGGGCGTCGAGGTAGCGCAGGTAGTACCAGCAGGAACCTGCCCACTGCGGCATGGTGTTGGTCTCGCGCAGGACGCCGTCGGGCAACTGGACCCAGTCGGTCGCCCGGGCCAGCGGTGGTTGGCCCTCGGCGGTGGGCTTGTAGTCGTCGAGGGGCGGCGGCAACAGCGGCAGTTCAGAGTCGGCAATGGCCGAGTGCTGGCGCTGGCCGTCCGGTCCGGTCGTCCAGACGATCGGAAACGGTTCACCCCAGTAGCGCTGCCGGCTGAACAGCCAGTCGCGCAACTTGAAGTTGATGGTCTTACTCCCGAGCCCGCGCGACTCCAGCCAGGCGCTGATCGTGCGTTTGGCTTCCGCCGTCGGCAGGCCATCGAGGGTGATGTCCGGTCCGGCGGAATTCACGGCGGTCCCTTCGTCACAGAACCCCTGCCAGTCCGTCTTCGGATCGGGCGGTTGGACGACCTGCACGATCGGCAGGATGAACTTCCGGGCGAACTCGAAGTCGCGTTCGTCGTGGGCGGGCACGGCCATGATCGCGCCGGTGCCATAGCTCGCCAGGACGTAGTCGGCGATCCAGACCGGGATGCGGGCGCCATTGACCGGGTTGATCGCGCAGGCACCGGTCCAGACCCCGCTTTTTTCCTTGGAGAGTTCCGTCCGCTCCAGATCGCTGCGGCCGGAGGCGAAGGCCTGGTACTTCTCGACCTCCTGCCGCTGGCCTTCGCTGGTGATCTGCTTCACCAACCGATGCTCGGGGGACAACACCATGTACGTCGCGCCGAACAGGGTGTCGGGGCGGGTGGTGAAGACCCGGATCCGGTCGGCGAATCCGTCCAGGGCGAAATCGACCTCGGCCCCCTCACTTCGGCCGATCCAGTTCCGCTGCATTTCCTTCAGGGAATCCGACCAGTCGATGGTGTTCAGGTCATTGAGCAGTCGCTCGGCAAAGGCCGTGATCCGGAGCATCCACTGGCGCATCGGGCGCCGGATGACCGGGAAGCCGCCGACCTCGCTCTTGCCGTCCACGACTTCCTCATTGGCGAGGACGGTGCCGAGATCGGGGCACCAGTTGACCGGCGCTTCCGAGACGAAGGCGAGTCGCTTGGAATCGCGATAGGCGCGCCGGGCTTCTTCGCCCGTGCATTCGGAAGGGTAAGTCAGGGTGGAGATATTCTCCGCCCGATGGGTCACCGGGTTGAACCAGCTCTGGTAGATCTGGAGGAAGATCCACTGGGTCCAGCGAAAGTAACCGGTGTCCGTCGTGTCCACCTCGCGGGTCCAGTCGTAGCTGAAGCCGAGCGAACGGATCTGCTTCTTGAAATTGGTGATGTTCTGGTTGGTCGTCACCCGCGGGTGTTGGCCCGTCTTGATGGCGTACTGCTCTGCCGGCAGGCCGAAGGCGTCCCAGCCCATCGGATGCAGCACATGCCGGCCTTGGGACCGACGGAACCGCGCCAGGATGTCGGTCGCGGTGTAGCCCTCCGGATGCCCGACGTGCAGCCCGGCTCCCGAGGGGTAGGGGAACATGTCGAGGATGTAGAACTTGGGCGGCAGCGCGGCAGCGGTCGGGGCCGTTCCGCCCAGCCCGTGCCGAAGCCCGAACGGATGATCGCCGGGGATCATTTCCCCCGGATTGAACGCGCGAAAGGTCTGCTCAGCTTCCCAGCGGTTCTGCCAGCGGGGTTCGATCAGGTGAAACGGATACTGCCGACGTGCCATGTCCGGCCAGCATGGCCGGGGAAGGGGGTGGGTTTGAAGGTGAAAGTCTTCGTCCGGGGATTGGCGATTGAAAGGGCCATGTGCCGACCGTAACCTTTCGCCTGTGGTTCGTCCTGCATCGGGTCAGGCCGCGCCAGCCTCCCTCAGCGTTGACCAGTCGCCATGAATCTTCCAACTGCGGTACGTCGTCGGATTTTCCTCGGAGTTGCAGTGGCCGCACTCGTTGCGGCGGGTTGCAAACCCACCGGCGGGGGGGCCGGGACCGGCACCGACATTCCCGTGGGCGAGTTCGCCTCCCTGACCGGAAGTGAAGCGGCCTTCGGTCGCACCTCCCACAACGGCACGCTGCTCGCCGTGGACCAGATCAATGCCGCCGGCGGATTGCTCGGAAAGCAGGTCAAGCTGATCACCGAGGACAACCAGTCCAAGGACGGCGAGTCCGCCACGGCGGTGAAGAAGCTGATCTCGCGGGACCAGGTCGTTGCCATCCTGGGTGAGGTGGCGTCCGGTCGTTCGCTGGAAGCCGCGCCGATCTGCCAGCAGTATCAGGTGCCCCAGATCTCCCCGTCGTCCACCAATCCCAAGGTGACGCAGATGGGCGATTACATCTTCCGGGTGTGCTTCATCGATCCGTTCCAGGGGACGGTCATGGCCAAGTTCGCGCAGAAGACCCTCAAGGCGAAAAAGGTCGCCGTCCTCACGGATGTCGGGGCGCCGTATTCGGTCGGGCTGGGAACCTATTTCAAGGAACGCTTCCAGGCCGACGGCGGCACGATCGTGGCGGAACAGAAGTTCACCAAGGACGACAAGGACTTCAAAGCGCAGCTCACCGCCATCAAGGGAACCGCGCCCGACGCGATCTTCGTTCCGGCTTATTACGGCCAGGTGACCTTGATCGTGCTCCAGGCCCGTGAGCTGGGCATCACCGTGCCGCTGTTCGGTGGCGACGGCTGGGAAGCTCCCGAGCTGCTTCAGGGCAGCGGTGCTGCCGAGGCCCTGGAAGGATGCTACTTCTCGACCCACTTTTCCCCCGACCAGGATTCACCCCGGGCCAAGGACTTCGTGAAACAGTACGAGGCCAAGTTTGGCGCCCGTCCCGATGCCATGGCCGCCCTCGGGTACGATTCCATGCTCCTGCTGGCCGATGCCATCAAGCGCGCCGGTTCGGCCGAGCCGGCGAAGATCCGGCCCATGCTGGCGGCGACCAAGGACTTCGACGGCGTGACGGGCCGGATGACCCTCGACAAGGATCGCAACGCGGAGAAGTCGGCGGTGATCATCGGGATCAAGGGCGGGAAATTCGTGTACTCGGAAACCGTCAGCCCGTGATGTCCGAGTTCATCCAGCAATTGATCAACGGCCTGTCGGTGGGGTCGATGTACGCGTTGATTGCTATCGGCTACACGCTGGTTTACGGCGTCCTGCGCTTCATCAACTTCGCCCATTCGGACGTCTTCATGGTGGGCGGGTTTGTTGGGTTCTACTCGGGGAAGGCCCTGTCGGGAAAATCGTGGGGGGGCGGCCTGGGGGTGATGATCCTCTCGATGATCGCCTGCGCGCTGCTGGGAATCCTCATCGAACGGGTGGCCTACAAACCCCTGCGATCGCGCTCGAAGCTGACGGTGCTGATCACGGCGATCGGGGTCTCGATGCTGCTGCAGAACCTTGGGCAATTGGTCTTCGGGGCCAATCCGCAGGCCTTCCCGGATACGCTTCCCGCAACGACCTTCCAGATCGGGGCCGTGGTGGTTTCCAGCAAGGACCTGGTGGTCCTCGGCTTCACCCTCTGCCTGTTGGGAGCCCTCGAATACATCGTCCTCAAGACGAAGATGGGAACGGCGATGCGCGCCGTCGCCTTCAATGCCCAGGCTGCCTCGCTCATGGGCATCAACGTCGATGTGATCATCAGCTTCACGTTCGGCCTCGGCTCGGCGCTGGCGGCGGCCGGCGGATTCCTCTGGGCCTACAAGTTCCCCAAGATCGAACCCTTCATGGGGGTCATGCCCGGGTTGACCGCCTTCGTCGCCGCGGTCCTCGGCGGCATCGGCAACATTACCGGCGCGGCCCTGGGTGGCCTGCTCCTGGGTGTGATCGAAACCCTCGTGAAGGGGTCACGCTGGTCCACCTGGACGGAGGCGATCGCATTTGTCCTACTCATCCTGATCCTGCTCTTCAAGCCGGCCGGGTTGCTCGGGCGGGTCCAGGCGGAGAAAGTCTGATGAAGCCTACAACCGGACCTCTATCCGCAGATGGCGCAGATGGCGCAGATGGCGAAGTCGTTTCCGGCCGAGTCGTACGCCCCCACGGGCAGGAACCCAGTTCTCGCCTTGAACGTCCCCAAGCACCTCCTCATCTGCGTGATCTGCGTGATCTGCGGATAAACCACTGCGGTTTCTAGGATGAAGCATCCCGGCGCACGTCGATGGTTCCTGGTGGCGGTGGTGGCGAGCCTTGGGCTCGGCTGGGCGCAGGATCGTCTGGACCCTTACTTCGTCGATATCCTGACCCGGATCGGGATCAACGTGATCCTGGCGGTGAGCCTGAACCTGATCAACGGCCACGCCGGTCAGTTCAGCCTCGGCCACGCGGGATTCATGGGGGTCGGTGCTTATACCGCCGCGGCCCTGACGTTGTTTGCCGGGCCGAAGCTCCTCCCGGTCGGTGCGGGTTTCTGGCTGCAAAGCGCCTGGTTCCTCGTCGCCCTGCTCGGGGCGGGTTTGATGGCCGCACTCGCCGGGTTGCTGGTGGGTGCGCCCTCCCTGCGGCTGAAGGGGGATTATCTCGCCATCGTGACCCTCGGGTTCGGCCAGATCATCGCCGTCATCTTCCGCAACATCGAATGGCTCGGCGGTGCCCTGGGCCTCAATGGCATTCCTGCCCGGACCAACCTGTTCTGGGCCTTCTCCGCCGCCGCCCTGACCATCTATGTCGTCACCGCGCTGGTGAACTCGACCTATGGGCGCGGGTTCCTTGCCACCCACGACGATGAGGTGGCGGCGGAATCCATGGGGATGAACACCACCCGCTACAAGATCGTGGCGTTCGTCGTCGGCTCGTTCTTCGCGGGAATTGCCGGGGCACTTTCCGGGCACTTCACGCTCACGATCAATCCCAAGGGATTCGACTTCAACCGGAGCATCGAGATCGTGGTGATGGTGATCGTCGGGGGCATGGGCCGGACGGTCGGGGTGATCATTGCGGCCGCCCTCCTGACGCTGTTGCCCGAGGGACTGCGCATGCTCTCCGGGATGTCGCCCTCGCTGAAGTGGGTCGGCGAGTCGCGTCCGCTGCTCTACGCCCTCCTCCTGATCGCCCTGATGCTCCTGCGTCCCCAGGGGTTGTTCACCTGGAAACGGAAGAAGGCCGCCACCGCATGAGCGCCCTCCTCGAGTTCGATCAGGTCACCCTAAGGTTCGGCGGTCTGACCGCCGTCTCCGCCGTTTCCATGGCCGTGGGTTCCACCGAACTCGCCGGGTTGATCGGGCCAAACGGGGCCGGGAAGACCACGGTGTTCAACCTCACCACCGGTGTGTACCAGCCGAGCGAGGGGAAGATCCGCTTCTGCGGGAATCCCTCCGAGGACCTGCGTCCGTTCGAACTCACCCGCAGCGGGATCGCACGCACCTTCCAGAACATCCGCCTCTTCAAGTCACTCAGCGTCCTCGACAACGTCCGGACCGCCATGCAGGTGCACCGCACCGAAGGCATCTGGAATGCCCTCTGGCGGGGTGGACGTTTTCGGACGGCCGAAGCCCGGGTGGAGAAGGACGCCCTCGAATTGCTGTCGTTGTTCCGGCTCGACGGGCTCCGGGATGAAGCCGCGACGTCGTTGTCCTATGGCGATCAACGCCGGTTGGAGATCGTCCGCGCCCTCGCCACCCAGCCGAAGCTCCTGTTGCTGGACGAGCCCGCCGCCGGGATGAACCCGACCGAAAAGATCGAGTTGGCACGCTTGATCCGGGAGATCCGGGATCGATTCCAGATCGCCGTCCTGCTGGTCGAACACGACATGCAGTTGGTCATGGACCTGTGCGAGCGCATCCACGTGCTGGATCATGGCACCAAGATCGCCGAGGGCACCCCGGCCGAGATCCGACGCAACCCCAAGGTGATCGAGGCTTACCTCGGCGAGGAACACGCCCTCCCGGGCTGATGCACATGCTCGAAGTCGTCGATCTCAAGGTCGGATACGGGGCGATTGAAGCCCTGCACGGAATCTCGCTCTCGGTGAAGCATGGCGAGATCGTCACCCTCATCGGAGCCAATGGTGCCGGCAAGAGCACCTCGCTCCGCGCCATCTCCGGCCTGGTCCGGGCCCGCTCCGGCAGCGTCCATTTCGAGGGACGTCCGATCACCACCATGCCCGCCCATGAGATTGTCCGGCTGGGGTTGGCACATGTTCCCGAGGGTCGGATGGTCTTCGCCAACCTGACGGTGATGGAGAATCTCCGGATGGGGGCCTACCTGCAGAAGGACAA
>CAMCFL010000198.1 GCA_945873715.1 Akkermansia muciniphila | reverse complement strand
CACGATCCAATCGTGGCCGGTCAGCCCGGCATCCAAGTATCCCAGCGACACGTAGCGCCCGATCTCCTGGGCCCGGATCAGCCGGATCTGCAGCTCGGCGTCGTCGACGTACGGCTCGTAGCTGCGACTGGACACCGTGATGTTCCATCCAGCCTTGGCGAACTTCTCCAGGGTGGCGTCCTGCAAGGAACCTTTTGGAAGGCCCAATCGCAGTCGCGGTGCCGGTGCTGTGGAAGTCTTGCTCATCGATCAGGGTCAGCCCGGACAACCGCCGGACCAACGTGAGCGCGACGGTGTGCCAGAGATCGGCCCGCCGGGCCAATCCTTTTTTTGATGCAGCACCTCAGCGGAGGAACGGCTGCGGTGCCAGGATCGTGTTCTCCGCCGGCCTCGGCAGCATCTTCCAACTCGCCAGCATCCCGCCACGAAAGGTCAGTTCGGCGCTGATGTAGGTCCGGATGTTGAAGTCCCGGTCCATGAAGCGGTCCAGGTAGGTCGTTCCATCCCTCCGGGTGACCTCCCGAAAATTCCAGGAGAGATAATTGTCGGTCGTGGTCCCCTCGTAGAGCCAGGTCGTCACCTCACCGCTGGCATCCCCACTGCGCAGTACCTGCGCCGACTTTCCCCAGGCAATGAAGACCGCATCCTCCGACATGCCCACCCGGATCTGCCCCTGGTCGACCAGCGCCTGCTGTTCCGGGGCCAGCGCGGCATAGGCCGTCGCGCGTTCCGCCCGACGCCGCGCAATCTCCTTCGGATCCGTCGCCACGGGAGACGCGCATCCGGAGACGAGGACCACGGCCGTCAGGACGATCTTCAGGGCCGTCGTCCGCCTCGTCCCCCGTCCACTCCTCTGGTTGCTCACAGCCGGCATCTTCATTGGCAAGGACCGCAACGTGAACGGGACCACGTCCCGGAGCAAGCCGCGGAGTCCGGATCCCGTCTTGGCGGGACCCACCGAAAGCTTCACACTCCGACCTCTTGAAGCTGTCCGTCAAAAGCGATTATGCCGCGCGTGCCGTGCTTTCCCTGGCCCGCCGGCATCACCTCAACGCGCCCACCCGGCTCGATGAGATCGCCAGCGAGAACGGCCTGCCGGCGAGCTACCTGGTGCAGATCCTGATCGAACTCAAATCGCACCAGATCGTGCGCAGCGTCCGGGGAAAGGAAGGCGGCTATCAACTGTCGCGATCCCCGGCGGAGATCAGCCTGGCGGACGTCCTTCGTTGCATGCACGGCCCCCTTTTTGAATCGCCGGCGATGGCCGATCCCCATTGCGCACCCGAGTTGCGGGATGGATGGCGTCAACTCCAGGCCGGAGTCGAAGCAGAGGCCGAAAGCATCAATTTCCAGCAACTGCTCGACTCCGGAAGCGATCGCGGCCGGATGTTCTACATTTGACCTTCAGTTCAGCTTCTTGAGCCGGACATTGCGGAACGCCACGGAACCGTGGTCGCCCTGAAGCAGGATCGGTCCGGGCGCACCCACC
This sequence comes from Akkermansia muciniphila, assembly GCA_945873715.1. Classification (GTDB taxonomy): domain Bacteria; phylum Verrucomicrobiota; class Verrucomicrobiia; order Limisphaerales; family UBA9464; genus UBA6176. The sequence continues at coordinate 4,918 of CAMCFL010000198.1, read as the reverse complement.
TGGTCATCCAGATGTCCGCCGGTGCCGGCGGGACACTCGACCTGGTCGTGGATCTTCACGCCATTGAGGATGACCGTGATCTTCTGGCCGACGATCCGGGCCTCGGCCTGCTGCCATTGACCGGGACGCCGGGAAGCGAACAGGGTCGGGGCCTTGAGATTGTAGATCGCGCCGTTGCCTCCCTTCTCGGCCTTGCCCGACTTGAAGTCGTCGAACACCTGGATCTCGTGGCGACCGCGGAGGTAAAAGCCTGAATTGGCACCGGGTGGGACCTGGAATTCGTAGCGCACGACGAAGTCCCGGAACTTCTCCTCGGTGAGGAGATCGGTGCCATGCTCATCCTTGCCGAGCACATTGCAGAGCATTCCGTTCTGGGCGCTCCAGGAACGTTTGCCTTCGTCACGCCGGTACTTCCATCCGGTCATGTCCCGACCATTGAACAGGAGCTTGAACCCGTCCTTGGCTTCCTCGGCGGAGATCTGGTTGGACACGTCGGTCACCTTGCCATCGCCCTTCTCCAGGCCCAGGGCCCAGCGGATGCCACCGAGGATGTGCTGCTGGTAGATCTGGTGGGTCCACACGTCCTCACGATGCCCGAGCGAGGTGTAGAAGACCTTGCCCGCCTTGCCCACTTCCTTGGCCCAGGAAACCGGGTAATCGCCCGGCACCAGCGTCTGCGGATGTTTGTCGAGGGTCAGCAGGCCATGGACCTTGTTCCGATGAAAATTCTTGAACTCGTAGATCTCGTCGTACAGGGACCAGATCGAGCCCAGATGCCGGTTGGCAGGATGGGCGGGGTCCTGATTGTACATGTCCACCGTCACCTGGGCTCCGTGCGTCTGGAACTCGCCCCCGAGCATCTCGATGAACGGTTGGTAGCCATGGAAGGTGTCCGAGCAGGAATGCATCCCGATCAGGGCGTGCCCGGCCTCGACCCACTTCATGAAGCCGTCCTTGTCCGGGATGGCCAGGTCGCCCGTGGTGTTGGCGAAGATCACCGCGTCCACATTCCGCAACTTCTCCAACGTCAGCTTCGCAGCCACCTCGCCGTCGTCCTTGCCTTCGGCTCCCCCGCGAACCACATCGACCACCTGATAGGATCCACTGGTCTCCCCGATCGTCGCGAGGACGTTCTCGGCGGTGGCAATGGAGGAATGACGGAATCCCTTGGTGGCGGTGACGACGACAACCTTCTTGGGAGCCGCCTCGACTGCGAACGTGGCGGCCGCGAGCGCGACGATGGTAATTGGAATCTTCATGACGGGAGCATTGCGATGACTGAAATCCGTGGGGAACCGTCACACGACGGACGTCACGGGGAACCCATTCATTCCGCCACAGAACCGCACCGTCAGGCAACGACTGTCATGAGGCCAGTCGGTGAAGGGCGAACCTTCCAATCGCAGGTGCAGTGGAAAGGAGCGACGAAGGCGGGAACGGACGGAAGATTTCAGTTTGAAACCTCAAGTCGTCGCGGCCGCCAAGATCACGACGCGAGACGGCGGAAGCGCGGAAATCGTCCCGGGACCGCGGGCGCCCCCGCCCGCCTCGAACCCAAGAACCCTCTGGAGGGACGAGCGCCACGAGTCCGCGACCACCGCCCGAACGGACCTGCCCACGAATCACACCAAACACACGAATTCCCCCTGATTTGCTGTGTTCCGTGTAATTCGCGGGCAACACCTGCTTTGTGACGACGAGCTCCGCGCGTTCGAAGTCAGCCAGCCCGCCAAGAGGACTCGCGGAGCTCGTCCCGCCACAGAACTCGTCCCGCCGAACGGCTCAGTACGAGAGGATCGGCTTGCCGGACAACTGGTCCTTCAGCAGGCGCACGTCGGCCTCGACCATCAGCGAGATCAGGGCATTGAACTTGGTGGTCGGCTTCCAGCCCAGCTTGCGACGGGCCTTCTCCGGATCTCCGATGAGCAGGTCCACTTCCGTGGGACGATAGTAACGCGGATCGATGTCCACATAGTCGTGCCAATTCAGGCCGACGGCACCGAAGGCGACATCGAGGCATTCGCGGATCGAATGGGTCTCGCCGGTGGCCACGACGTAGTCGTCGCCCTCGGGTTGCTGGAGCATGAGCCACATGGCTTCGACGTACTCCTTGGCGAAGCCCCAGTCGCGTTTGGAATCGAGGTTCCCGAGGGCGAGCCGCTTCTGCTGACCCATCTTGATCCGCGCTGCTGCCAGCGTGATCTTGCGCGTCACGAACGTCTCGCCGCGCCGCGGAGACTCGTGGTTGAACAGGATGCCATTGCTGGCATGGAGATTGTAGGACTCGCGGTAGTTCACCGTGGCCCAGTAGGCGAAGACCTTGGCGCAGGCGTACGGGCTCCGGGGATAGAACGGCGTCGCCTCCGTCTGGGGAATCTCCCGTACCATGCCGTACATCTCACTCGAACTGGCCTGGTAGAAGCGGGGCTGGATCCCCACATCCCGGATGGCCTCCAGCAATCGCAGGCATCCGGTCGCGGTCACATCGACGGTGTACTCGGCCGCGTCGAAGCTGACCCGGACATGGCTCTGGGCGGCGAGATTGTACACCTCGTCCGGCTGGACCCGGGCCACCAGCCGGACCAACCCGCTCCCATCCGCCAGATCACCGTAATGCAGGTGCAAGCGGTCCAGAGGCAGGTCCGTCCGCCCCATGACGGCGTCAAGCCGCGGCCGCACCGTGCTGCTCTGGCGGCGCACGATCCCATGGACCTCGTAGCCCTTTTCCAACAGCAGTTCCGCAAGATAGGAGCCATCCTGCCCGGTTATCCCCGTAATGATCGCCTTTTTCGACATGACCAGCCCCGAAGTTCCGCCATTCAAGCCCTCCGTGGCAAGCTTGGCGACGGCTGGGACACGGATGACGGCGAGCATCCATAGAGCTTTCGTCCTAGCCCTTGCCTGCCGCGTCGCGAGAAGGAAAAGCCCCGCTTCCTCCGCGCCTTCGACTTCCAGTCCGGACCCGAGAAGGACGCCGCCCTGCTCGAACTGCTCACCGGCGCGACACAGCCGCAGGGTGGGCCGGATTCTGGATTTGCGGTGGCCGTTGGCCTTGAGGCAATGCCCGCTGATGGCAGCGGACCTGCCATCCGGACATCGGAGGCCTATTCGACGCCCAAACGGTAAAACCACGGCTGGGCGTCCGCCACCAACGCCGGGTCCACGATCACGTTGATCCCGGGCGTCGCCTCAATGCCCGAGCGCCACTCCGCGTACGGACCTTCGGGAGTGCGGCTCCGGAGCAGCGTGTACCGGCGGCCCGCCACGCTCTCCCACTCCAACGGAAAGCCCGGCTGATCCGAAACCCGCAGTTGCAAGACCGACCGGGCATCCAGGGGATCGGTTCCAGCCACCCTTTCAGCCAGATCGTTCTGGCCGTCGCCGTCCCGGTCCGTCGTCGGCGACCCCGCCAGATCGTGCAGCGATCGCAACTCCCAGTCATCCGGCAGCCCATCGTCATCGACGTCCGCCCGTGACAGATCCAACTCCAGGAGCCGCGCCTGATTCCCCGGGGCGTTGTGGAGGTAAACCGCCAGCACCGGAATGCGCCCCGTAGCGGTGAAGCCAGCGCCCAGCGCGTGACTCCGGCGAACCGTCATCCGGGCCCAGGCATCGGCCGGTTGCCAAGCGCCACCGTCGATTCCATGACCCGTCCCATCCACCACCATCCGCGCTGCATCGAAGCGGACCCAAGGAGTCTGATCATTCAATGGTCCCCGGGTCACCGCCCGGTAACGGAAGTCGGTCCTCGCCCCGGACAATCCCAACTCGCGCCCGGTGGCGGAGAAGACGGCCACGCCGTTCAGGAACGTCCCGGGATCGTTCGTTCCCGGAGTCAGCGCATTCCAGGTGGCGGCGGCAAACAGCGCGGCACCCGACCGCGGGTTCACCGCCGTGACGAACGCGTCATTGGCCGCCAGGTCCGACTCCAGATCATTGGCCTGGATGCTCCCGGTGTTTCCATTCGCCAGCAACACGTCCACCGATCCATTGGAGTCCCGGTCGATCTCTACTTCCACATCGATGAACTGACGTTGGGGAGCCAATCGCGGGCCGGCGGCAACCACCGCGAAGTAAAGGCGCGTGTTCTCGATGCTGCCCGCCTGCATGAAGTCACCACTCGCTCCGGTCGCGACGATGTCGGACCAGGCCCGATCATCCGTGAAACCCTGTCCCGCCTCGCGGAACCCGGACAGAAAGAGTCCAACCAACGGATGCGGGTGCCCTCCCCCACCGCCCGACGGAACGGGCATCTCCACCGGATCACCCGCGGGAACCCCGGCGAGCGCCGCGCCCGGCACCCGGACGGAAAGGGCCCGCGGGGCGCAATGCCACGGCACATGGAGATTGACCGGTCCACCCAGGAACCACAGTTGACCAGAGGCCTCTGGAATCCCGTGTCGGGGCCGACCGAGCGACTCCTTCGACGACGCTTTGTCGGCATCCGCCACCCACCGGGTCGGGTCGAACCTCAGAACGACCGTCACTTCGGCAGTTCCTCCCGCCGGAACCACCACTTCCGAGGACTGGGAAAGCAATTCCACGCTGGGTTGGTCGAGCGTGTTCGAGGAGGCAACGCGGTAGGTGACGGGGGTCAACCCGCGGTTCACCAGGCTGACCACCTGGGTCCGGGTCACCGTTGACGACGCCAGAACCGCTCCGAAGGAAAGGCTCACGGCCGCAGGATCCGCCTTGCCCCGGGCCACCACGGAAGTCGCCATGGCCGCAGCCACCGCCAACCGGCCCGCCCCGACGCGTGATTCCGGATAGGCGGCCCCGTTGGTGGCCCGCATCGGCGAGGACGCCGTGTTCATGAGCGCCGCCTTGATGTCGGCCGCCGCCCAGGCAGGGTGCGCTTCCCGGAGCAGCGCTGCCGCACCGGCCACATGGGGTGCGGCCATGGACGTCCCCGTCTCCG
>CAMCFL010000197.1 GCA_945873715.1 Akkermansia muciniphila | reverse complement strand
TGTCGCCAGAGTTCCTTCCCGGCCTGGACATCGAGGGCATAGAAGTTGGTGTTCACATCGCCGATGTAGAGGCGTCCATCCAGGACGAGGGGCGACGCCTCGATGGGGCCGCTGGCGGTGAAGGCCCAGCGTCGGGTGCCGTCGGCAAGGTTCAGGCAATAGACATTGGAATCGCCGGAGCCGACGTACACCCGGTCGCCGACGATGGCGGGGGAGGACATCACGGGGCCGCCGGTCTTGAAGGTCCAGGCGAGCTTGAGCGGCGCCTTGATCTTCGCGGCGGAAACGCCGGTCAGGGCGGGGTCGCCGCGGAACATGGGCCAGTCCGGTCCGGCGAAGGCAGGGGTCAGGGTGCCGAGAAGCCCGAGGAGCAAGGCGCGCGTGAGGAGGGCGCGGGTGGGAAGGGAGAGATGCCCGCTGGGGGCAGCGGGCCTACAGGTCGGGAGTTTCATGAGGGGGAGTGGGGACTCGCGGAGCTCGTCCCTCCGGAGGGTGTCCGCGGTCAGTCATTGAAGAGGAACTGGAAGTCTTCCAGGGAGAGATTATTGGCGAAGGTTTCCTCGCCCAGGATGTCGTCGGCCAGAGCCTTCTTCTGTTTCTGGAGGGCGCGGATCTTTTCTTCGAGTGAGTCTTTGATGAGGAGACGGTAGGCGATGACCTTCTGGGTCTGCCCGATGCGATGGGAGCGGTCGATGGCCTGGGCTTCGACGGCGGGGTTCCACCAGGGATCGAAAAGGACGACGTAGGAGGCGGCGGTGAGGTTGAGGCCGAAGCCGCCGGCCTTCAGGGAGATCAGGAAGACGGCGTTGCCTTCGGCCGCCTGGAATTCGCGGACCAGTGCGCCCCGGTCCTCGGTCTCGCCGGCGAGGAAGAAGGTGTTCCACTGTCGGGCGTGCATCTCGGACTGGAGCAGTTCGAGGAGGGAGACGAACTGGGAGAAGACGAGGACCTTCTGACCCTGTTCCATGAGAGGCTCCAGTTGTTCGATCAAGGCTTCGACCTTGGCGCTCGGGGCTTTTGAATCGGGCTGGATCAGCTTCGGGTGACAGCAGATCTGGCGCAGGCGCAGGAGCGAGGTGAGGAGATTGAAGCGCTCCTGCTGGAGTTGCTTGGAGGTGCCCACGCGCAGGAGGACCTGCTGGGCGCGCTTCAGTTCGGCGCGGTACAGGGTCAGTTGATCGCCTTCCAACTCGCAGAAGAGATCCTCCTCGATGCGATCGGGCAGGTCCCGGGCGACCTGGGACTTGGTGCGGCGCAGGAGGAACGGTCGGATCCGGGCCGACAACCGTCGTCGGGCAAGGGGATCCTGAGTGGAATCGAACTGGCGCTGAAAGGCGGTCCGGGTCCCCAGGATGCCGGGCATGGCGAAGGACATGAGACTCCAGAGATCGAGCAGGCGATTCTCGATGGGAGTTCCGCTCAGCAGGAGGCGATGATCGGAGCGAAGGGTCCGGGCGATGAGGGCGGTGACCGAGGCGGGGTTCTTGATGTACTGCCCTTCGTCGAGAACGGCGGCGAGGAAGTGTTTCTCGGCGAGGGTTTCGCCGATCGAACGGAGCTGGTTGTAGTTGAGGATGTGGATGTCGGCTTCCTCCAGACGCTCCGGCATGGACTCCAGTTCGGTTCCTTTCCAGGCGCGGACGCGCAGGTGGGGAGTGAAGCGGTTGGCCTCGGCGCGCCAGTTGTCGCAGACCGATTTCGGGCAGACGACCAGCACCGGAGGAATCCCCAGGGCATCCGGGGTGACGTTGCGGGGTTTCTTCGATCGCGAGGATTCGAGCCCGCGCCGGGTCAGGCGTCCGGCCTCGACCTCGTCTCGAAGCCAGGCAATCCAGGTCAGGGTCTGAAGGGTTTTCCCGAGTCCCATGTCATCGGCGAGCACCCCGCCGAAGCCGTTGGTGGCGAGGTAAGCCAGGTAGTGGAACCCTTCCAATTGGTAGGGTCGTAGTTCGGCGTGGACGGTGCTGGGCTGGGGCGGACTGACGCGGGTGCGGATCTGGTCGGCACGGATCCGGATGCGGTGGAGGGTGTCGTCGGGCAGCAGGCCGCGGGCGGCCTCGGTATCGATCTGGACGACGTGGAGCCGTTGGGATTCCGATGACAGTTCGTGGGGACTGAGGCCGAGGCGCGCGAGCTGTTCGTCCTCGGCGGCGCTGAGTTGGAAGTCGAGGCGGCGCCATCCCTTGCTGGCAAGCCGGACCCAACGGCCCCGGGCTTCGAGGAGCAGCTTGAGCTCTTCCTTGGTGAGGGTGGTGTCATTGACATCGAGCACGATCCGGAGATCGAACCAGTCAATCGAGTCGGTCTCGGCCACGGCAAGCCGCACGTGACCGCTGACCTCGGCATTGAGGAACGAGGCCAGTTCCCCCTGAAGCTCCACCGCGAGGGTCGGTGGGAGGGAACGCAGCCAGGGAACGAATTTTTCGGGGAACAACCGGGTGACGCGCAGGGTCCACTGTTGACGTGCAAAGTCCCAACGGAACCCGGCGGTCTCGACCAGGCCGGCGATCCCGGCCAGCGGGGTTCGATCGACCGAGACGATCTGTTCGCTCGTCGGGGCAGGGGCGGGTTCTGTGGCGCGGGTGCCGGTCGGTTCCTGCCACTGCGACCCGTTCCATCGTTCGACCAGGGTGGCGTCGGCCGAGAGACCGAGTACGTCCATGACGCAGTGTTCCGCGTCCGATCCGTGGGTGAGATGCCGAAGCTCGAGCCGGAGGAGCGGATGCAGGGGGATGAGACGGACCCGCTCGACCAGCCGAGGGGGAAGGTCAAGGCCGAGATTGCGCAGGAACCGGACGCCCCCGCGGGACTCGACGGCTGCGGCGGGAACGGTGGTCTCGGTGTTGAGGGCCAGGAGCCGGTCATCGATGGCCGGCCCGATGAAGAGGGTGTCGGCGGCGAGGTACAGGGTGGGTTCGCCGGGAAAGGTTCCGAGGATCTCGGGGGCGGGGGTGCCGTCCGGTTGGACGAGGCGGAGCCGATAGTCGCCGGCGACTTCGTCCGGATCGGTCAGGCTCCACCGCAGCGGCGCGGTTGGGCGGGTGAGGGGTTCGCCCTCGGCGTTGACCAGACGGCTGGCAAGCCCGGCCTGGCGGAGAAGGAAGGCGAGGGTTCGACGGGCGGTGGGCTCGGAAGGGTTCAGTGCCGGCTTCTTGTAGCCGTTGACGGCGAGGCATTGCTGGAAGGCGTGCCAGAGCAACATGCCTTCCGGAGCGATCTGGCCGCGTCCGACGTGGGTCTGGCTGAAGCGCTCAAACTGATGGGCCTTCATCGCCTCGAAGTCGTCGGCCGTCCCGCGCCGCCATTCCAGCAGGGCTTCTCCGTCGGTGAAGCGGATGCGCAGGTCGGTGGTGCCGGCGGTCGAGAGATCTTCGGTCGGGGCGGCACCCCAGGTGGACAGCACCTGACGCCAGTGCTCGATCTCCTGTTGTCGGCGTTCGTGGGCCAGTCGGCGGCGGAGCGGCTCCAGATCCGAGATGGGCTTGAGAAAGGTGGGGATGCCCGGTCCCTTGTCCTCGGCGTGGAGGGCGAGGTAGAGCCAGAACTCGTATTCGTCGGCGGGGAGGGAACGCCAGAGTTGCAGGCCATCGAAGTTGCCGGTGGTGCCGGTGGGTTTGGCGAGTCGAAGGCGTTCGAGTTCGAGTCGTGCCACGGCGGGGCGTCGGCCGAATCGACGGTACAGATCGCTGATCTGTCCGACGAAACCCCGTTGCTCGGCGGTCAGGGAGAGGTTGCGGGCGATCAGGCGTTCTTCGAGTGGACCCGGCTTGTGGAGTTCAAGGACCGGGGAAGGGGCCGGGGGTTTGGAGCCGGCGGGTGGAGCAGCCGTGGGAGCCGGGGGGGCTGCGGCTGCTGCCTTCTTCGGGCTGACCTTCTTGGGGGCGGGCTTCTGCGAGCCGCCGGCGATCAGTTGGTGGCGGGTGAGCAGGTGGCGGGTCAGGGCGTAGAGGTGTTCGCACTGAGGGCCCGCGGGACAGGTGCATTCGCCGCGCCAACCACCGGTGGTGGAGTCCAGTCGAAGGCCCACCTCGCACGGGCGCAACCCGGTGACGCTTCCCACATAGGCGTTGTGGGCGTCGAGGCAGCGGATGTTCTGGACGATCCCGCGGCGGAAGGCTTCCTCGCCCTTCTCGCGGACCGTCACCGGGAACAGTCCCAGCGACTGTTCTGCGGCCGGTGCATCGCCCAAACTGAAATCACGCCAATCCATGGATCGGGACAGTAAAGGCGATCTGCCAGCGGACAAGGGATCCCGGCTGAAGAAGCCAGAAAAGGCGGGCGCGGCTGGAGGTGCGGGTAGGGGAAAGATTTCAGTTTCAAGATTCAAGTGCTCTGCAAGGTCGCCATCAAGCGCATCGCGACCCGGCCTTTGCGGCCAGGAGTGGAGAGACCCTCGAAGGAGGGACGAGCGATGGAGGGACGAGCTCCGCGAGTCCGAAACGGGAACCGGGACGGCCCACAAATCACACAAACCACACGAAACCACCCGCTGGGTTCGTGTGATGGGTGTGGTTCGTGGGCGCGTCCCGCTTCAGGTTACCGACTCGAGGAGTTGGTCCGTCTGACGCGGACTGCTCAGCGTTTCGGGCCGATCCGGAAGAAGCTGCCCTCGGGGACTTCGATGTCGATGGGGAGTTCGTAACGGCCATTGGCATCGATGAAGGCATCGTCGATGGGGGTCCAGCGGAGGAGATCTTCGGAGATCTCGACGCCGAGGCGTTGGCCAACCGGCCCGAGAACGCGCAGGGTGGCGCGTTCGAAGGCATCGCCGGGTCTGCCGACGTAGCGGATGTCCGGCATGCGTCGGTCATTGTTGGCGACGAGGAGTTGGGCGGTGGTGCGGGTGCCCAGGGCGGCACCGATGGCGGAAGGGGCGCCGAGGGTAAGGTCGAGCCCGACGGCTTCGGCGGGCTCATAGAGGTTGTCGTCCAGGACAGGAACCACGACCTGGGCGAGGCGTTGGTCCGGGGCGAAGGTGAGCGCGATGGGTGCCGGTTGGAAGTCGAGGCCGGGGGTGGCTCCGCCGGGAATGGGACGGGGCGAGACCACCACTCGGACGGTGCCCTGAAGCCCGCCGGAGCGCTCGACGAACAGGCGGCGGACGAAGGTGCCGTCCTCGTTCAGTTCGAGCGTTTCGGCTCCGAAGGCGAAGGTCCCTGCACGATCGTCATCGTCGATGACGACGGCCGTGGTGGTTCGTTCGCCGAGCTTTGCTCCTGCGGGTGAGCCCGGGGCGATGCGCAGGGTGACGGCGAACGATTCGGTTGGCTCCGGCGTGGCGTCGTCCACCAGCAAGGCCGCCAGATCCAGGGTCTTCACCAACTCGCCATCGGCGAAGTCCACGAAGAGGTTGGAGGAATTGAAATCCGAGCCGGCCAGAGCGGAGTCGGGCGCGAGGGACAGGGTCACCCGCACCGCACCGCGATTGCCGTCGGTACGATGGATCGTCAGCGGCTGAATGATGAGACCGCTTTCGACCGCCCGCGGAGTCTCCTGGGCCAGAGAGAAGATTCCGGACCGGACCTCGGTCCCGAGCAGGTCGCCAGAGGGCGTGTTCTCGACCAGGCGATCAAGCTCTCCACCGGTGTTCTTGGCCAGCACCTCGGTTTCATCCTGGAGTCCGGCGCCGGCATCGGCCAGGTCCTCGGCGGTCGAACCCTGGACCACGGCCTGGATGCGGCTGATCAGTTCGGCGATCTCGAGGGGATCACCGGACTGGGCGGCGTCGTCCTTGGCCTGGTTGCCGTCGGCGACCACCTCGGACGCGGCGTCGGTGAGTTCCTGCGTGATCTCGAGTCCCTCCGTCTGGATGGCCTGATTGATGAGGTCCTTGATGACTTCGGGTTCGGTGAGGCGGACGGGTTCCCCATCGGCCATGAGGTCGACCAGTGCGTCGAGAACGCTCTGGGCCGACGAGGTTGAACCGCCGGCGGCACCGTCCACGAGGGAGGTCAACTGCACGAGGGTGTCCTGGACCTGGGCGGCGGCGTTGATCAGGGCCACGGCTCCGGGGGCGCCGTTGGCCGCGGCAGCGATGGGATCCACCTGGGTCACGGCAGTGCCTTCGGGCAGTCCGAAGGCCTTGGCGACGATCGCTTCGGCATCGCCGACCGACAGGTTGGGTTGTCCGGCCTGGAGACTGTCGACCAGGCTTGAGAGGGGGCCGAGCACCTCGGAGCCGGCGGGGCCGGTGGCGGGGATGTTGGAGGCGAGGCCGGTGGCGATGTCGATGCCACCGAGGCGGACGAGACCGCCTTCGCTCGGATCGATCCGGCCGTTGTGATTGAGATCGAACCGGCCCAGGGGGATCTCTAGATCGAACTGCCCCTGGTTGTCGGTCTTCGTGAACGGTTCACCGGGGTCAAGGTTGCCATTCCGGTTGGCATCGAAGAACACCGTTGCGCCCACG
>CAMCFL010000196.1 GCA_945873715.1 Akkermansia muciniphila | reverse complement strand
GGCTTTCGCCCGGGCGTTCGGGTTCTTCGGGCGAGAGTTCCCGGGGACCGCGCCAGATGTATTCGACGCCACCGAGGACTTCGCGGAGGGAGGCGTCGAGACGGGCGGGTTCGACCGTGCGCCGGGCGGCGGTCCGGGTCGGGGTGGGTGCGGGAACGGGTTCCTGGGCGTGGGCCCGGGGCGTTGGGACCAAGAGCAGGAGGACGGCGAGCAGCAGGGCGGAGACGCCGGCGGCGACGCGTTCCTGGCGCAGGTCAGCAAAGCGGGAGCGGAGGTCATCGCCGCTGTGGATCGAATCCGCCTGAAACGTCCGGAGCACGTAGATCGCCTTGATCAACGGATCCATCACCAGATAGGTCAGGCCGAACAGGGACAGGACGAAGGTCGTGTTGAGGTAGGCGTGGATCGACAGGTTGAAATCGGTGGTGATGCCAAACAGGGTCCGGGCAAGGAACGGCAAGGCTCCCACCCCGACCATCACATCGACCAGCACCGCCACGGTGCAGACCAGCAGGAGTCCCACGACGCCGTGGTTCTGTCCGGGCCAGAGCATCGCCTGTCGAAATGCCGATCGGGCACATCTGGAAACCGAGCCGCTGGATCCGTCGGCCGAGACGCTGACCCCCTGGAAGAAGGCGAGGAGCCAGGGGAACGGCACCATCAGGAGGGGCAGGACCGAAAGCGGGAAGAGCAGGAACCCGAGCGGTTGCAGCGCGGCCTGGGTCACCAGCAATCCCCAGCAACGGCGCAGGGTCCAGCGGGTCGGAGCCTGGCGCGACACGGCCTGGCGCAGGCGGGCGCAAAAGGCCGCCTGGCCTGTCTTCATCCCCAGGTACAAGGCGGACAGCAGCAACGCCCCCGGAGCCACCCGCCCATCGGCATAGGCACCGCGGGTCATGTCCGACCAGAACCAGAGCAGTCCGAGAACAAACGAGGCCGAGGCGATGTGATAGATGAGATGCGTCGCCACTGGGGTCTGGCGCAGCAGATGGATGGCGTCCTCGACGAGGTCGAGGGCGCTGTCTCCCTGTCGTTGGCGCCGGGTGGGGTTCATCTCTGGGGCGGGATTCTATCCGCAGATGGCGCAGATGGCGTGGCTGACGAGGTCCTGTTCCCGTCTCGTCATCCCCGCCTGCCAGGAGGGGGTGCATCTTGATCTGGTCATGGTGGTAGGCCGCCTGTCCTCAGGCGGCGATGAGGAAACGCCCGCTGAGGGCAGCGGGCCTACATCCGTGACAATGAATCCAGGATGCACTCGCATGGAGTGACCCATTCTGCGGTCTGCAGGTCACCGCGAACCTCACCATCTGTGTCATCTGTGGAAAAAGGAGGAGTCTTCCCGGGGCATCCAATCACGGGGTGTCGGTGAGGAAAGCTTCCGCGGCCTTGCCTTCGTGCCATTCGGACGGGGTCTTGAGCAGGATCTGTCCGAGAAGATAGAAGGCCACCCAGCTCATGACGAAGCCCGACGCGAGGGCGATCGGACCGAGCACTCCGCCGAGGCGTCGCTGCGGTTTGGTTCGGGGAGCCGAGTTCCTTCGCAGGCAGGCTGCGCAGAGGATGCGTCCATCGTGCTCGGTGACGCATTCGCGGCAGAAGAACTGACGGCAGGAAGGACAGCGCGCCGCGGCTTCGCGGCCGGCGTGGAGAACACAGCGATGCTGGGCCAACAGGCTCATGCGATGGGCGGGGAAACGGGGTCTGCCGGCGGAACCTCCGACAGAGGCGTCGGTGCGGGATCCGGAGTGGCCGCGGCCGGAGCCAACGCCGCGGCGGCGGTTCGCAGTTCGTTGGCGAAGGCCGTGGCGCGGGGTACCCGGTACAGGCCGGCGAGCCGGATCTCCTGGACCCCGGTGACCAAGCGCGTCTGGCAGGTCTGACCTCCCACCATGACCAACGCCCACGCTCCCAGGACAGTGGCCAGGACGAACCCGGCAATCGCGGCCCCCACATACCAGTCGGTGTCCGCGGTCGAGTTGCCCACGTACAGCATCCAACCGGTCAGCGCGGCGAACGGGAGCGCCACCGCGCCAAGGATCCAGCCGAGGATGAGTCGCAGGGCAGTGGGTCGGATCAGGACCAGTTCGATGTCTTCGAGTCGGATCTGGCGGTAGCGCTCGACGAACCCGACCACGTCCACCACCAGCAGGTGATCGGCGGCCAGCCAGTACGAGGCATGAGAGGGGTACGCTTTCAGCGAGGATTTCAGGCGTCGGTACCCGGGATCATTCTGGAGGCGATCAGCCATGGTGTCTCAGGAGGTGGAGTCGGCCAGGATTCCAGCGAGGGCGAGGAGGCATGCCCCGACGGCGACGGCGGTCCACACGATCATCCACAGGCGGGAACGGACCACGCGGCTGGCGGGGGCGCGCCAGAGCAACACGGTGATGATGAGGTTGGCCAGGGCGACGAGCGGTGCGCCGATACAGGTGAACAGTCCGACGTTGACGGTCCACGCGATGATGTCCCAGCGCGTCCGGCTGCGCTCCAGGGTTCCGATCGAGCCCGTGCGTCGGCCGGACTCCAGGCAGGTGGGGCAGAGGTGTCGTTGGTCCACCTGAACATCGCAGAGGGCACAGAGGAACCGGCCGCATTCGTCGCAGGGGACCACAGCCTTCTTCGAGGCGTGGAAGAAACAGGTGGCCTCGGATTCGCCGGTGACCTTCTCGGCGGCACGGCCGGTGGTGGGCCCGCGGAGGTAGCCGGGAAGCACGAAAACCGACAGCGGCTTCAGGCAGGAGGGGCATCCGTTCAAAGCCTCCAAGGCCGCCACATCCCGGGGCAGGGGGCGGCGACAGGAGGGACACTTGATCTCGCGGGCGGCCATGGTCCGGGATTACTGGGGCGCACGGGAAGCGAGGCCGTGGAAGAGGCGTTCGTAGAGCATGGTGCCGGCGAGGCCGACGATCGGCATGGCGATCAGGACACCCACACAGCAGACCATGAAACCGAGCATCATCACCAGACCGGCAAAGACGATGAACCACAGGTGCTGCCAGAAGTGCTTCATCACCATTGCGCGGCTGAGCTTCATGGCATCGCGGATCCCGTAGTGCCGGTCCGCCACCAGCGACAACGTGTACATCCAGCAGACCGTCAGATAGGTGTACACGATGCCGGCAATCAGGAATGCCGATCCCATCGCCACCCCGAGGACGACGGCGTTGGTGCCGGTGGGACCGCCGCCGGCACCCGGACCGAAATTCGGGGTTCCGCCGGGGCCGAATGCTCCGCCAACCGTCACCCCCAGCACCACCATGAGCACGACCGCAGGAATGAAGACCAACGAGGAGAACATCGTGGGAACGAAGTAGCCCATCGCCAGCTTCCAGAAGCGCGGGCCAAAGCCGCAGAAAACGTCGCCGGCGGATACCTGCATGCCCCGCAGATGACGGAGGTAGGTGAGGGCGAGGCCCGCAAGGATTGGCCCCATCAGGATCGCCGGGAGCACCATGCCGAACAACATCCCGAGGATCGGGATCAATTGGAAGGGAACCGTCACCAACTGAACTCCCCAGAGGGCCACCAGCGCCAGGATCCCCGCCACCAGCAGCGTTCCAGGGTCCTGCTGGATCCGGCGTCCCGCCGCCGTCACCAGTTCCACCGCCGGGACGTCGTAGTCGCGGGCGAGCACTTCTTCACTGGAGAGATTTCCATGGGCACCCCCGGAACTTCCGGCCGCTTCACCCGGCGCACTCCAGCCCATCGCTCCCTCCTGGAGCTTCTGGACGTAGGTGGGCTTGCATGCGGCGCAGACCTTCCGACCCGCCAGCACGATCAGATCCTCTTCCGCGAAGGGCTTGAGACAGGCCACGCAGGTGCTCTGTCCCGCCTGCGGAGGCACCGGGTTCCCGGCGATCGGATCCGCGGACGCGGACGCGGGTGCTGCCCCACCGGAGACGAAACGGGGCTGCAGATCGGCCCACGGTTCCCATCGGTCCATCCCCTCCCTCCAGACCAAGGTCGTGGGTTGGATGACGCCCTGCGCGATCAATTGCAGGAACTCGGCCTCGGGGATGGGTCCCTTGGATTCGTCGGATTGGGCGTAGTACCAGCTCATGCTCGGTAGGAGTGAACTGGCGCAGGTTGAAGTTTCAACCGATCCGCACCAAGCCCAGAAATGCAAAGGCCCACCGGAATTGCACATTCCGATGGGCCCGCATCGCGGGATCGCGATCCCCTGACTTCACCACCTCCTTGGTCGGTGACGGGACATGGGAGAGTGGCGGGAACGGGTGGGTGCGTGGCAATTCCGAATTCGGACCACGGCGTCGGGATTATCCCTACGCCGTTGGGGCAGGGGTTGATGGGGAAGGTGAGGTTTACAACCACGGCGCAACGAACGCGACGCAAGGAAACAAACCGGGTGCAGTCGTGGCTGCCGTCGCTTCGTGGTTGTTCAAAACGGCAGGGGGCAGTGCAGGGATTCACAACCACGGCGCAACGGACGCGACGCAAGGAAACAAACCGGTCCGGTCGTGGCTGCCGTGGCTTCGTCGTTGTTCAAACCGGCAGGGGGCAGTGCCGGGATTCACAACCACGGCGCAACGGACGCGACGTAAGGAAACAAACCGGCCCGGTCGTGGCTGCCGTGGCTTCGTCGTTGTTCAAACCGGTGGTCCGCTGCTGGCCCGGATGACCAGTTCGGCGGCGAGGCGTCGTGGTTTCGCCGGTTCGTGGCGGAGGATGGACATCATCAGGTCCATGGCCACGGTGCCGAGTCGGAGCTTGGGTTGGCGAATGGTGGTGAGGGGAACCCGGAAGAATTCGGCGGTGAGGATGTTGCCGTAGCCGACGATCGAGAGGTCGTGCGGGATCCGGACACCCTGGTTGAGGAGGGCATTGGCAGCACCGACGGCGACGAGGTCAGAGTGGGCCTGGATGGCGGTGGCACCGGGGTTCTCCTGGATGAACTGAAGGGCGGCGGAAGCGCCTTCCTCGACGGTGCTGCCGGCGTTGAAGACAAGACGGTCATCGGTAGCGACGCCGGCTTCGCGCAGGGCGCGACGATAGCCTTCAAGTCGTTCGAGCGATGCCGGGGAGACCATCGGCCCGGCGAAATAGGCGATGCGGGTGTGGCCGAGTTCGATCAGGTGGCGGGTCGCTGCGCTGGAGGCGGCGAGGTCATCGGTCTCGACCGAGGGAAATCCGGCACAGAAAGCGGCGGGGTGTCCGAGGATGACGGTGGGAAGCTGACGTCGACGGAGTTCCTCGAAGAGAGGCGACTGTTGGGCGAGACGGTACACCGGCGAGACGAACAGGCCGTCGACCCGGCGGGCGAGCATGCGACGGAGGGCAGCCTCCTCGCGCTCGGGTTTCCCGAGGGACTGGGCGAAGAGCAGGTCGTACCCGAGTTCCTGCGCCTGTTGTTCAATGGCCATCTGGACCCGGGCAAAGATCGGGTCCGTCGTCACGGGGATGATCAGGCCGAACAGGCGGGAAGTACGGTTGCGGAGGCCGGATGCCGACAGATCCGGGACGTATCCCATCTGGTCGGCGAGGATCCGGATGCGGGACTTGGTGGCGGCGGACAGGTCCGGCTTGTCGCGCAGGGCCTTTGACACCGTCATCACCGAGACTCCGGCAGCTTCCGCAATTTCTTTCAGACGCACCATGGGATGGGACCTTGGGATTCGGGCTGGGGACGGAGTCCCGACGGACCCCCTTCCTCTTCACCGATTTAGATTTTCTGACGAGCTCACACCTTGCCGCCGCTCCAACCAAATTTTTGCCGGAGTGTAGAGAAAAAGCTGGTGCCGTGAGGCCGGAGCAGTCGCACGGACTTCGGTGAACGCCGGATGCTCACGGTGTCCCCGGTGCTCAATTCGGTTTGCTGTTGTCCATCGGCCGCCAGGGTGGCCATCACCCGGGGACTGAGGAGTTGGACCCGGACGGTCGAGGCGAGGCTGACGACCACGGGTCGGATGGACAGCGTGTGCGGGCAGATGGGCGTGAGGGTGAGCACCTCGGCATCGGGACTGACGATGGATCCACCGGCGGCGAGGGAGTAGGCGGTCGAACCGGTGGGGGACGAGGCGATCAACCCGTCGCACCGGTAGCGGGTGAGGCGTTCGCCGTTCACGGAGACTTCCACCTCGATCAGGCGGGAGGAGGCACCGCGGCTGAGAACGAAATCGTTGAGGGCAATCTGGACCTGCTTTTCCGGTCCGCGCTGGATGGACGCTTCGAGCAGGGCGCGGTCGTCGTAAGAATAGTGTCCAGCCAGGATCCGGCGGAGGGCGATCGCCAGTTTCTCCGGGCTGATGGAAGTGAGGAAGCCGAGGTTGCCCACGTTGACGCCGAGGATCGGCACGGCCAGGCCGGCGACCTGACGGGCGATGCGCAGCATGGTGCCGTCGCCCCCGAACACGAGGATCAGATCGACGGATCGGACGACCGATTCCAGCGACTCGGC